>CAWUNF010000092.1:0-6285 GCA_963923195.1 uncultured Hyphomicrobiales bacterium
CGCGCCTGCCGCCCCATCTTTTGCGTCGCTCTGAAGATGCCCATGTCGATGCGCTATGGGCAGAGGCCGCCGCTCTTGGCGTGCCCATGATGAAAGCGCATTTCCCGCGCGCTTATTTAGATCTCAATCGCGAACCCTATGAACTTGATCCGCGCATGTTCGACAGCGCTTTACCGCATTTTGCCAATACACGGTCTGTGCGTGTGGCGGGCGGTCTTGGAACGATCGCGCGCATTGTGGGTGAAGGCCAAGATATTTACGCAGGCAAACTCTCCGTCGATGAAGCGATGCGGCGTATTGATGGGCTTTATAAGCCTTGGCATCACCAATTGCGCGCGCTTCTGCGCCGCGCACAGCGTCAATTTGGCATGGCGCTTTTGATTGATTGCCATTCCATGCCCTCATGGATGGGTGCGGGCACGCAAAAGCAAGAACGCATTGATGCAGATTTTGTTTTAGGCGATCGCTATGGCACGGCATGCAGCGCGATTTACATCGATCTGATTGAACGCATTTTGCGCCAATGCGGCTATCAGGTTCAGCGCAACAAGCCTTATGCGGGCGGCTTTATCACCGAACATTACGGCAATCCCGGCGCTGGCTTTCATGCGGTGCAGATTGAAATCAATCGCGCGCTTTACATGGATGAGCAGACATTGGAGCGACGCCCTCATTTCGGAAATATCGCCCGTGACCTCACCGATCTCACGTCACGCCTTATGGCTCTGGCTGATGATATGAGCCGCGATGGTGGATTGCCGCTGGCGGCTGAATAAGCGCGCCTTAAAAAAAGACGGCCGCCGGTTTGCACCAGCGGCCCAAGTCTAGGGAGGAAACGCCCAAGGAGGGCATTAGCGGCGGCAAAGCCAGCCGCATGACGAAGAATATAGATGTGCAGTGCACAAAAAGCAAGTGTTGCTGACCTATTTATTGGGTCCTGCGGCAGCCTGTCGCGATTCTTGTTACAAATAATTGAAAAATAAAGAGGTTTGCAGAGGCATCAGAAAAGCCTTGGCGCCCTCTCGCCTCGGGCGGGCCTCTCCTGTATGTGTCGGCGACCTTTTTGGGAGAGGGCCTATGGGCGCGGTCGATTTTGCGCGTTTTGTCGATGAATTGGCGCAGGCCTCTGGCGAGGCGATTCTGCCCTTTTTCCGCACCCATCTGGGCGCTGAAGATAAAAGCCGCGGCGGCGTCTTTGACCCGGTGACGGAGGCTGACAAGGCCGCCGAAATCATCATGCGCCGCATGATTGAAGAAGCCTTCCCGGCGCATGGCATTGTCGGCGAAGAATTCGGCACGAAAAATGACGACGCTGATTATGTCTGGGTGCTGGATCCGATTGACGGCACAAAAAGCTTCATCTCAGGCCTTCCTGTTTGGGGCTCGCTGATCGGCCTGCAGCATAAAGGTCGCCCTTGCTATGGCATGATGCACCAGCCTTTCACGCGTGAGCGTTTTTCTGGCGATGGTGAGGGCGCGCGTTGGCGTGGACTTGATCGCTCTGGCAAAATGAGCGAACGCATTTTGCGCACGCGCGCTTGCCCATCCCTGTCGCAAGCCACGCTGATGACAACTCATCCTTCGCTTTTGACGCAAGATACACGCGAGCCCTATCAGCGCGTGGAAAAACATGTGCGCCTCTCACGCTATGGCGGCGATTGCTATGCCTATTGCATGGTCGCCGCAGGGCAAATCGATCTTGTCATTGAAAGCGGTTTGAAGCCCTATGATATTGTCGCGCTCATCCCAATCATTGAAGGCGCAGGCGGCATCATCACCGATTGGCATGGCGATAGCGCGGCCAAAGGCGGCGCTATTATCGCAGCAGGCGACAAACGTCTGCATGAAGAAGCTTTGCGAATTTTAAACGGCTGATTGGCTTTTAAGCCACGCCCACACGCAGAAGATCGTGCACATGCAAGATGCCGCAGGGTCTATTGCTCTGATCCACCACCAACATAGCGCTAATCTTGCGGCTGTTGAGTGTTTCGAGTGCTTCAACACCCAGAGTTTCTGGCGTGACGGTGCGCGGTGCGCGCGTCATCACATCATCGACTTTGGCAGCCATGAGATCAGGGCGCATGTGACGGCGTAAATCGCCATCTGTGACAATACCGGCGAGCTTGCCATCCGCATCAACCACGCCCACGCAACCAAAACCCTTGGCGGAAATTTGCACGACCGCCTCACCCATAGAGGCGCCCAGTTTCACCAGCGGCACACGATCATCACGATGCATCAGATCGCGCACAAAAGTGAGTTTCGCACCGAGCTTGCCGCCTGGATGAAAGACACGGAAATCTTGCGCCGTAAAACCTTTGGCTTCGAGCAAAGCAACGGCAAGCGCATCACCAAGCGCCAATTGCATTGTTGTAGAGGTTGTTGGCGCCAAACCATTCGGACAAGCCTCTTCGCTCTTGGGCAAAGCCAGGCAGACATCGGCCTCACTGCCCAAAGCGCTGTCCAATTTCGAGGTGATTGAAATCAGGCCAATCTGGAAACGGCGCGAATAAGTGATGATATCAGCAAGCTCCGCCGTCTCACCCGACCATGACAAAGCCAAAATCACATCGCCTTGCTGAATCATTCCAAGATCGCCGTGACTGGCTTCACCCGGATGGACAAAATAAGCAGGCTGCCCCGTGGAGGCGAGTGTCGCGGCAATCTTGCGCCCGACATGACCAGACTTGCCCATGCCAGTGACAATCACACGGCCATTGGCAGCCAAAATCATCTCAACCGCGCGCGCAAACAAATCACCCAGACCATTGCTGAGTTCAGCTTCAATGGCGGCAATGCCTGCACGCTCGAGACCGAGCGTGCGCAGGGCCGAGGCCTTCGCCTGTTGGGAAGAATGTGCGCCTGATGTCATGCGCCCCTCATATCAGCGCTGGGCCCAAGAGGAAACCCTGACAAAAGCTCAGAGTGAGCCGATGAGCTTTTTGAGCTCTGCCTTAAAGGCTGGCGCAAGATCAGGCCGCTCCAAAGCAAAGGCGACATTGGCCATGAGGAAACCAATCTTCGAGCCCGTATCGCAGGTGCGGCCATCAAAACGCACGCCGAAGAAATCTTGGCGCTCAGAAAGCTTCTTCATTCCATCGGTGAGCTGAATTTCACCGCCTGCGCCCTTTTCAATATTTTCAAGAATATCGAAAATCTGCGGTTCCAAAACATAGCGGCCCGAAATGATGAGATTGGAGGGTGCCGTGCCTTTGGCGGGCTTTTCCACCATGCCGCCAATTTGGAACGTCGCCCCGAAATCCTGTTTCACGGAAACAACGCCATACATATGCGTGTCTTCCGGCGGCACTTCTTCGACCGCAATAATATTGCCGCCATGTTTTTCATAAGCTTCCAAACATTGCGCAATGCAGCGCGTCTTGCGCTGACCGGGCAAAGTAATCATGTCGGGCAAGATCACGGCAAAAGGTTCATCACCGATAATGTCGCGCGCGCACCAGACAGCATGGCCAAGGCCAAGCGGAGCTTGCTGACGTGTGAAGCTTGTTGCGCCCGCGGCGGGAAGGTCTGCCATGAGCGCTTCATATTCTTTGAGCTTGCCGCGCTTTTGCAGCGTATCTTCGAGCTCATAGGACATGTCGAAATGATCTTCGATCACTTGCTTGTTGCGGCCCGTGACAAAGACGAAATGCTCAATGCCCGCTTCACGCGCTTCATCCACCGCATGTTGCAGCACGGGACGGTCCACAACGGTCAGCATTTCCTTTGGAATGGCCTTGGTGGCGGGCAGCACACGGGTGCCGAGGCCCGCGACAGGAAAGACGGCTTTACGAACGCGCTTCATAGGGACCATTCCAATCGATTAACCAAGGGCAGCTAGGCTGCGCCCAAGATTTACGCAACACAAGCACAGCTAGATGGATTAAGACCCCGATCAGGGCAATCCTATGGCAATCTATAGCGGGCACTTATGGGGTGAAAGTTAATGAGCGTTCTGGTGACAGGGGGCGCCGGCTATATCGGCAGCCATATGGTTCTGGAGCTTCTGGACGCGGGCGAAAAGCCCGTGGTTCTGGATAATCTCTCCACCGGCTTTCGCTGGGCCGTGCCCGAGGGCGTGCCCCTGATCATTGGCGACTTTGGCGACCAGGCTTTGGTCGAGCGGCTGATTGCTGAACATCATATCAGCGCCATCATCCATTTCGCCGCCAAGATTGTGGTTCCAGAATCTGTCGCCGACCCTCTCGCTTATTATGAAAATAATACGGCGAAAGCGCGCCATCTGATTGCCAGTGCCGTCAAATGCGGCATCAAACATTTCATCTTTTCATCAACGGCTGCTGTCTATGGCGAACCTAAAGCCAATCCCGTCACAGAAAGTGAACCGCTCGCCCCCGTCTCACCCTATGGGCGCTCCAAGCTCATGGTCGAATGGATGCTCGAAGATGTGAGCCGCGCGCATGATTTCAAACATGTCGTGCTGCGCTATTTCAATGTCGCAGGCGCAGACCCAAAAGGCCGCACGGGTCAATCAACTCCCAATGCCACACATCTGATCAAAGTCGCTGTGCAAACAGCGCTTGGCCATCGCAAAGAGATGGAGGTCTTTGGGACGGATTATCCAACGCCTGATGGCTCCTGCTTGCGCGATTATATTCAAGTGACGGATCTGGTGCGCGCACATATGGATGCTCTGCGCTATTTGCGCAAAGGTGGTGAAAGCATCACCTGCAATTGCGGCTATGCGCGCGGCTATTCCGTGCTCGATGTCATCAATGTCGTGAAGACAGTTTCGGGCGTTGATTTCCCCGTCAAACTTTCAGGCCGCCGCCCGGGCGACCCAGCCGCCATTGTGGCAGGCAATGCGCGTGTGCGCGAAAAGCTCGGCTGGAAGCCGCTTTTTGACGATTTGAACCAAATTGTCAGCCAAGCGCTCAATTGGGAGCGCCGGCTGCACAATCGTCAAAATCAAGGCAATGGCACAAAGGAATAGCGATCAGTTTCGCGCCGCACAGTTCCAATGCCCGGATAGTCCATATGCGCAGCCGCAACCACCGCGCCATTTGAGGAAACCCATTCCAGCATTTTCTTGCGCGTCTCGCCTGCCGTCTTGGGATCAAGATCATAAATCATGGCCGTTTGCGGACGCACCAAATGCAAAGCGGCCAGATGCACCACATCGCCCCATGCGATGATGGGCGTTGCACCTGTTTCAATCACCCAAGCTGTGTGACCGGGCGTGTGACCGGGCGCCAGACGCGCCGCAATCAATTTTTCACCCCCGCCTTCCGGCACGCGACGAATTTTTCCGCGATAGGGCGCAAAAGCTTTGTCATTGAGATGCAATGTGCCACGCGCCCGCTCGGGCATGTTTTCAGGCGGCGTGTCGAACCAAAATTTCGCCTCGACCTCATGCAGAACAATCTCAGCATTGGGAAACATAGGCGCGCCCGCATCATCCACCAGACCGCCGAAATGGTCCTTATGCACATGCGTCAGATAAACAGCGCGAATATCCTCATGCTTCACACCTGTTTCAGCCAGTCGCTTATGCAAATGACCAAGCCTTGAATGCATCATCGTGCCCGTGCCCGCATCAATCAGCACCGGGCCATTGGGCAGATGCAAAAGAAAGGCATGACAATCCATCGTCAGGGCTCTGTCGCCACCCGCTTGCGCGATGAGCTCGGTCGCAGCCGCACGGTCTATCGGATCCGGCACTTTATCGAGCGCGGCATCGAGATCGCCATCCAGCAGCGGCGTGATTCGGATTTGGCCGATTTGAAATGTGCGGGGCACTGGACCGGATTTCGAGGACATAGGGGCCTCCCTTTTTCTTTTGGCTTTGGCGCAATCTTGAGCCCGAGAGGCCTCGAGGTA
The DNA here is from genome assembly GCA_963923195.1 of uncultured Hyphomicrobiales bacterium. Lineage (GTDB taxonomy): Bacteria > Pseudomonadota > Alphaproteobacteria > Rhizobiales > Beijerinckiaceae > Terripilifer. The sequence continues at coordinate 5,842 of CAWUNF010000092.1, forward strand.
AAGCCCGGCCTTTTCGAGATCGTGGTAAACAATTCGGAAACGAAAGCGCGCTTATGGTCGCCCGCAAGATTCGCCGCTCGCGGCGAGCTGATTCATGTGGAGTGGCTTTGCTGTGTTGAGGCGTTCAACATTCCGCGCGGGGGCAACATCCCTCGCCCCCATCGGACAGCGCGCGACCTTTTGCTCGCTCGGTCAGGTGGCGCGCATATTTTTGCTCTTTGCATTCTTCTGCCTCGGCCTGATGGTTTTGGCCGCGGGACGCGCCCATGCGCAAGAAGCAGCCCCCGTCAGCGATGCGCAATTTCGTAGCTTCGTCTCACAGCTTTGGCCCGATGCGCGCAAAGCTGGCGTCTCGCGCGCCACTTTTGACGCAGCACTTGGCAACCTCACGCCCGATCCTTCCGTGATTAAAATCACGGGCAAACAATCAGAATTTGTGAAGCC
>CAWUNF010000093.1:0-6244 GCA_963923195.1 uncultured Hyphomicrobiales bacterium
GAATGGCATGCGGCTTTGGAAATGGGCTTGGCGCCTATTGGCACAGGGTTGATGTTTGCCGGCGCTATTGCGATCTTTCGCATGGCAGATGCTGGGCCTCTGGCTTGGGCGCTTGCGATCTTTGTTGCGCTCATGCTGACATGGCGGCCGCGCGCCCATCCTTTTGCGCTTCTGGCCATTGGGGCTTTGGTGTTCAATCTGCAACTCTGGCTCGCCCAGATGGGTCTTTTGCGCTAAAAGGCCTTTGGAATTTTTATCACAGAGGATGATGTGAAATGACGGTCGTGAATGTCATGGGTCTAGAAGAGTTGCAAAAGGCGCTCGCGGACGACAGCATTCATCTTGTCGATGTGCGCGAGCCGCATGAATTTGAGGCCGGCCATATTCCGGGTGCTTTGAATATGCCGCTCTCGATCTTTGATCCGTCAGAACTGCCAACAGACAAGCCCGTGGTTCTGTCCTGCCGTTCGGGAGCCCGCACTTTGCAGGGCTTAGAGCGCGCGCAAGCGGCGGGTCGCGCAGATGTTCATACACATTTTCAAGGCTCTATGAATGCTTGGCTCGCAGCCGGCCTGCCGGTTGAGCACGGCTGATCTGACATGCCTTTATGAGCGTATTTTTGGAAATGCCAATTTTGATTGGCATAAGATTCTTTTTGGTGAGGAAGCGGCGTTGCGCCGCGCTAGGGGAGGTCCGCACATGATCCGTGGAATTTTTATGGCCGCTACGCTCGCAGCGGGCTTGTCATCTGTTGCAGCTCTCGCGCAGAGCAATCCAATTGCTGAGCGCCAGCAATTGATGAAGGGCCTGAGCCAAGCAGGTCGGGCACCGGGTGCCATGCTCAAGGGTGAACAGCCTTTCGATCTCGCGGCCGTTCAGACCTCGCTCAAGACTTTTGCGGACACGGCGAAAAAAGCACCGACGCTTTTCCCAGTCGGCACGGAAACCGGCAATGACACGGCCGCTCTTCCCAAAGTGTGGAGCGACAAGGCTGACTTCGAAGCCAAATGGGCCAAATTCGGTGCGGATGCTGAAGCCGCGCAAGCTTCCATCAAGGATGAAGCCAGCTTCAAGGCAAATTTCCCCGGCGTTGTGCGCGCTTGCGGTGGCTGCCACGAATCCTATCGCGCGAAAAAGAACTGACGCGCGCCCATGCGCAAAATTCTCCTTGGTCTTTTCAGCCTTGCCTGTGTTGGCCTGAGTATAATCTGGTGGGTGACACGCCCGCAGATGCTCACGGCCTCACAAGTGGCCGTGCTGGAAAGCGGCGGAGATGTTGCGCGCGGCGAACATGTGTTTCACGCCGGTGGTTGCGCGTCTTGTCACATGACGCCCGGCCAAGAAGATCGCAAAAAATTGGGTGGCGGTCTCGCGCTGAAAACTGAATTCGGCACATTCATTGCGCCGAATATTTCGTCGCATCCTCAAGATGGCATTGGTGCTTGGTCGGCGGCTGATCTCGCCAATGCCATGCAGCGCGGTGTGTCGCCGCAAGGCGAACATTATTATCCAGCCTTTCCTTACACGACTTATGCCCATGCGCGGCTGGAGGATATTGCCGATCTCATGGCCTATTTGCGCACGCTGCCTGCTGTTGGGGGCAAAGCGCACGCACATGATCTTGCTTTTCCCTTTTCCATTCGCCGCTTTGTAGGCGTTTGGAAAATGCTCTTTCTCGACACGACACCCATTGTCGCGGATGCGTCCAAATCAGATGCATGGAACCGCGGTCGCTATCTGGCGGATGCGCTTGGCCATTGCGCGGAATGTCATTCGCCCCGCAATGCGTTGGGCGGCATTGTTTCAGCGCAACGCTATGCAGGCGGGCCTGATCCCGAAGGGCGTGGCTGGGTTCCCAATATTACCGCCAAAGGCCTTGGTTCATGGTCCAAGTCAGATGTGTCCGAATTGCTCGGCTCTGGCTTCACACCGGATTTTGACAGCGTCGGCTCCTCAATGGCCGATGTGGTGAAGAATATGGCGGCACTGCCGAAGGCGGATCGCGATGCAATGGCAGAATATCTAAAAAGCCTGCCCGCTGTGGATGGGCCGCCAAAGCCTGCGAAGAAATAAAATCCGTCTTTCTGGATTGCCACGTCGCTTCGCTCCTCGCAATGACGGGGTAAAAACAGCATCTTTAGCATCATCATTGCGGCCGCCATCCGCAATAATAGAAGATCAAATGCTACCTCTCCGCCGTCATTGCGAGGAGGGCTTTAGCCCGACGCGGCAATCCAGAAAGCCCTCTTTTTTGACAGCCGCGCTCGCGCCCCTCATTGTGCCGCGCGATAAAAGAGATCTGAAAATAGAATCATGCTCGTCGGCATTTCGGCCAAAATCCTCTCGACTTTGCTCTTCTCGGGCATGTTGGCGCTCGTCAAATATTACAGCGCTTACCCGATTGCGGAGCTTGTTTTCTTTCGCTCCGCTTTCGCGCTGGTCGTTCTTGTCATCTGGCTTTTGATGCGCGGTGATTTTCCGCGCGCGCTCTATACGAAATGGCTTTCGGGCCATTTGCTGCGCTCCATTGCGGGCGTGGGCAGCATGTTTCTCATGTTTGCCGCCTATGGTCTCTTGCCGCTTGCCGATGTCACAGCCATTGGCTATGCCGCGCCCCTCCTCATTGTTGTTTTTGCCGCGCTGCTCTTGCGCGAAAAAGTCAATGCGGGGCGTTGGGCGGCGGTCTGCATTGGCTTTGCAGGCGTGCTTGTTATGCTCTGGGAGCATTTGGGGGCAGGCTTGCATTCAGCCAATGCGATTGGTGCCCTTTGTGCTTTTGGGGGCGCGGCTTTGGTCTCCATTGCCATGATTCAAACGCGCCGCCTGACGCGCAGCGAAGATACAGGCGCCATTGTTTTTTACTTTCAAGGCACGACCACGCTCGCCAGCCTGCTCGTCATTCTGCTCGCAGAGATCTGGCCGGTGGAATGGTTTTTAGGGCGCGCTCTCCAGTCGCAAATTTGGATTTGGCCTGAACCATCTCATTGGTGGCCGCTGATCTGCACGGGGCTTCTTGGCGGGGCGGGGCAGATTTTTATGACGCAGAGCTATCGCTTCACCGATGCTTCGATCGTGGCTTGTTTTGATTACACCTCCATGATCTGGGCTTTGTGCTTGGGCTTTGTCATGTTCGGCGAGCTGCCAGCCCCCATAGCGCTCATCGGTGCGGCCATTATTGCAAGCGGCGGGCTGATGGCCATTTTCAGTGAACGGGCCGCCCGCCGGGCCTAAAAACCGTTCGTTATTCCAAACAAAATCGGCTAGTCTCCGGAACGATTGGTGGTTTGGGGAATCGCGGGCATCGCTATGGGTGTTGAGGGTCGTGACAAGGTAAAGGCTCTGGAGGCGGGCGCTGTGGCTCTCTCGGGCCAGCTCGGCAAGACCGTGCAGCGGTTGCGCAAGGCCTATAATCTTTCGCTCTCCGAATTGTCGGAACAATCGGGCGTTGCGAAATCCATCATCAGCCAGATTGAGCGCAATGAGACCAATCCGACGCTCGCCACCATTTGGCGTTTGGCACAAGCGCTTGATGTGTCGATTGAGCGCGTGCTGCAAGCGGCCGAAGATGAGCCCTTTATTGAAAAGACCAGCAAGGGCGAAATGCCCATGCTCTTTTCAGATGATGGCAAATGCCGCTTGGGCATTATCGGTTGGATTAAAACGGTCGAATGGCTGCAATGGTATGATTTTCATGCCGAGCCCGGTGGCGTGTTGGAATCAGATCCCCATCAGCGCGGTTCGATTGAATGTCTCTCGGTTATTTCTGGCGAATTGGAAGTCGAAGTCTCTGGCGTGATTGAAATGGCAAAGGCGGGTGACACATTGCGCTATCGCTGCGACCGCCCGCATGTCATTCGCAACACGGGCAAGAAGCCAGCTCATGCCACAATGGTGTGTATCCTTAAAGCCGCTGTCATGGAGTGAGCGGAGTTTTTCCCCCATGTCTGGACCGATGCTGGAATATCGGATCGAGGAAGAAGGGCCGGTTTTTTCCGAGCTCTGGCTGCTCGACGATGTGCCCCATCGGCAAGATGGTCCTGCTTGCATCATGCACCGCAAGCAAGATGGGGCGGTCGCTTTCGAGCTTTGGTATGAACACGGCAAATTGCATCGCGAGGATGGCCCCGCCGCGCTTTACTATGATTGCGACACGGGTCGCGTGAGTGAAGTGCATTATTTCCGCAAAGGCGAATTATTCCGTGCTGATGATGGGCCGCAAACCATGACCTTTGACGCGCAAGGGCGATTGGATCGCGCGCTTTGGTATGAGGGCGATGATATTGGCCTTCTCACTTGGTCGCGTTGGCTCTGGTTGACGCGCGCGCGTTCTGGCACGGGGGGAGGGCGCTGATGGCGACCAAACCCTCATTCCTTGTCAAAATGGTGGGCGAACGTCTGCATGTCATTCTCACTGGTGAATGGACGATCAATGCGTCATCTGATTTAGAGCGCGCCGCGCGCGATCTGCTTGCCAGCGCCCATCGCCAGCTTAAAGTCACTCTTGATCTTGATCAGATTGCGCGCATGGACACAGCCGGTGCTTGGCTCATTGATCGTGTGCGCAGTGATTTATTGAGCCATCAGATTGATGCTGAATTTGGCGTCACCCATTCGGAATTTGCGCTGCTTTTGTCGGAAGCCAAATATCAAAATTTTTCGCGCATATCTAAGACGCAGGGCCATCTCTTCACCCATATTCTGGCCGATATTGGCGAGACCATTGTCAGTGTCTTTCGCAATCTCATGGGCGGCGTGACATTTTTGGGCGAAGTTATGCAATCGCTGGTGAAAATTTTGCTCAATCCAGCCCGTTTGCGTGGCACATCTGTCGTCTTTCACATTGAGGCTTTTGCCTTTCGCTCTTTGCCGATCATTGCGCTCATCAATTTTCTGGTGGGCTGCATTGTCGCGCAGCAATCCATTTTCCAATTGCAAAAATTTGGTGCTGCGACTTTTTCAGTCGATCTCATCGGCATTTTGACCTTGCGCGAATTGGCTGTTCTGCTCACCTCAATCATGATTGCTGGCCGCTCGGGTTCCGCCATTACGGCTGAATTGGGCTCGATGAAAATGCGCGAAGAGATTGATGCTTTGCGCGTCATGGGCCTCAATCCGATTGATGTGCTGGTCATGCCGCGCATTTTGGCGCTGCTGATTTCTCTGCCGCTGCTCACTTTCTTAGCTGATCTGGCCGCCATTTTCGGCGGGCTCTTGGTCGCTTGGATCTATGGTGGCATCAGTCCAGAAGTGTTTTTGGGTCGCCTGCAATCGGCCATTGCGCTCAACACATTTTTGGTGGGCCTGATCAAGGCGCCGTTTATGGCAATGGTGATTGGCCTGATCGCGGCGATGGAAGGTCTAGCGACACAAGGCTCGGCGGAATCGCTTGGCCGTCAAGTCACAGCCTCAGTGGTGAAATCGATTTTCATGGTGATTGTGGTCGATGGAATTTTCGCCATGTTCTTTGCAGCCATCCGCTATTGAGGCGCGCATGAATCAACATTGTCATTGCGCGACCCCCACTCCTAACCTCTCCCCTCAAGGGGGAGAGGGATTAGATTGCGCGCGCAACCAAAACTCCCTCCCCCTTGAGGGGAGGGCGACTCTGCGTAGCAGAGCGGGGTGGGGGTCGCGCGATCTTGCCGGACTATGCGCATGACTCATTCAACAAACACAACACCAGCCATTCGCGTGCGCGGCATCACTGTTGGATTTGGCGAGAAGATCATTCTCGACAATTTGGATTTAGATGTGCGGCGTGGCGAAGTGCTCGGCTTCGTCGGCGGGTCGGGCACGGGCAAATCTGTCCTCACGCGCACCATTCTTGGTCTTGTTCATCAGCGCGCGGGCTCGATTGAAGTCTTTGGCCAAAACCTGGCTGATCTCAATGCTGAACAACATCGCATGATGGAGCGGCGCTGGGGCGTGCTGTTCCAACATGGCGCGCTGTTCTCAGGCCTCACCGTTTTGCAAAATATCCAAGTGCCGATGCGTGAATATTTGTCGCTCTCGCAAGGCTTGATGGATGAACTCGCCATGCTGAAAATCCGCATGGTCGGTCTTAATCCCGATGCGGCCGATAAATATCCATCCGAACTCTCCGGCGGCATGATCAAACGCGCCGCTTTGGCGCGCGCACTCGCTCTTGATCCCGAAATCGTCTTTCTCGATGAGCCAACTTCGGGCCTTGATCCCATTGGCGCCGCAGAATTTGATGAGCTGATCCGGACCTTGCAAAAGACTT
>CAWUNF010000094.1:0-6243 GCA_963923195.1 uncultured Hyphomicrobiales bacterium
TTTTGGCGCGCTCCGCCTTCATGCGTTACCGCGAGGCTTTGGGGCAAGTCATTGGCGAGATTCCAGAAGGTCTCTATCCCGGCGATTATCTAAAGCCCGTGGGTGCCGAACTTGCCAAACGTCACGGCAAAGCTTTGCTCGACAAGCCAGAGGCCGAATGGCTCGCCGATGTGCGTGCGCTCTCTATTGATATGATGATGGATATGATCCGCGCCGATTTGGCGGCGCTGAATATTTCTCATGAAGTCTTTTTCTCAGAGCGTTCGCTCACCACGGGCGACAAGGGCGATCTCGTCGGCAAAGCGATTGCGGATTTGCGCGCTCGCAACATTGTTTATGACGGTCGTCTGCCACCCCCCAAAGGCGCGCCGGTTGAGGATTGGGAAGATCGCGAGCAAGTGCTCTTCCGCTCCACCGAATTTGGCGATGATGTGGATCGCCCGCTGGTCAAGTCAGATGGTGGTTATACTTATTTCGCCTCGGACATTGCCTATCACAAGTCGAAGTTTGAACGCGGCTTCACCACGATGATTGACGTCTGGGGGGCTGATCACGGCGGCTATGTGAAGCGGATGAGCGCTGCCGTGAAAGCTGTCTCACAAGGCAAGGCGGCTTTGGACGTCAAGCTTTGCCAGTTGGTGAAGCTGATGCGCAATGGCGAGCCGGTCAAAATGTCGAAGCGGGCCGGGGACTTCATCACGCTTCGTGAAGTGGTGGATGAAGTTGGCGTCGATGCGACGCGCTTCATGATGATCTTCCGCAAGAATGATGCGCCGCTCGAATTTGATCTGGCCAAGGTCATTGAACAGTCGAAAGACAATCCGGTCTTTTACGTGCAATATGCTCATGCGCGGGCGCATTCGATCATGCGCCAAGCGCGTGCGGCTTTCCCGGATTTGGATTTGGGTGCGGCGGCTTTGGCACAGGCCTCGCTCGATCTGTTGAGCGATGAGGGCGAAAAGGGCATTGCCAAATTGATCGCGCAATATCCGCGTCAGATTGAGGCCGCCGCCAGCGCCCATGAGCCCCATCGCGTGGCTTTCTACCTGCATGATGTGGCCAGCGCCTTCCATTCGCACTGGAATCGCGGAAAGGATCAGCCGGGGTTACGCTTTGTTAACGAAGAAAACAGAGAGTTGACCCGTGCCCGTCTCGCGCTTGTGGCATCTTTAACGAGCGTTTTGGCGTCGGGTTTGAGAATTTTGGGCGTGAGCGCGCCTGAAGAGATGCGATAAGGGGCGTTTCGCCACTTTTTGTCTCTCTTCTTCGGCCACACTGCCGTCATTCGCGTGATTTTGAGTCGCGCGCCGAGGTGAGAGATGAACGATCCCAACGCCAAGTCGCGTTATCCCGGAGAACCGCGCGTGTCGATCGACCTCGACGACATTGAACGGCGCCTGCGCGAGAGTTTGGAGCCTGTTGCTGTGCCTGCGCCGGCAGCAGCACCTTCACCTGCTCCCGCCCCATCTGCATCTTCTGCTGATCCTTTAGCTGAACTGGCACGCCTTGTTGGCAGCGCCAATGATCCCTTCAGCAAGGTTTTTGCACCCTCCTCGGGGCTTCAAGCTCCACCACCTGCTATGCCACGTGTGACGCCGCTTGAGCCGCCACCGATCCTGCCGCAAGAGGCCGCCTATGAGCCGGCATCTTTCGCGCCGCCGCCCGCCTCAACTTATGCGCAGCCCCAATATGCGCCAACGTCCCATGAGCAGCCAGCCTATGAGCAGCCAGCCTATGCTCAGCCAGCCTATGCGCAAGCTCAGACAGAACCGGCTTATGATCCGTCGGCCTATCAACAGCCGGCCTATGGCGCGCAGTCGCAAGATCAAACAGCCTATGACCCGCAAGCGCCTTGGATGGCGCAGGATCGCGGCACTTATGATCCTTACGGTGATTATGCTGAAGAAGCGCCGCGTCGCACAGGTCGCGCCAAGCTTTTGATTGGTGCTGCTATTGTCGTGGCTGCCGGTGGGCTTGCGGGGGCTTTTGCTTTGCGCGGCTCGGGCACGATGGGCGATGCACCAACTATTCTCGCCAATTCCGGCCCGGTGAAAGTGCAGCCTGCACAACCGGCGGAAGATAATTCCAAGCCGAATATTTCTGTGCTTGATCGCGGCGCCAATGCGCCAAAAGACAGTAAGGTTGTTCAAAGCGAAGAACAGCCTGTTGATCTTGGCACCGCGGCCCGCACAGGCGCGCAGCGTCCAGCGCGTGCAGGTGAACCGGGTGCGCCTGTGACACTTGCGCCGCCCCCGCCGCCCCCGGTTGCCAATTCGCTTTTTGCTGAGCCCAAAAAAGTGAAGGCCGTTGCTGTGCGCCCCGATGGGACGATTGTTGATCCCAATGCACCCGCGGCAACAGCAACAACACCGGCTGCGCCCGCAAAGCCTGCATCACCCACGCTTGCGACACCTGCGACACCTGCGCCGGCTGCCGCCGCCAAGCCCAATGATATGGCCGCTTTGGTGGCTTCAACCACCAATGCCGCGGCAGAACCGCCAAAAGCAGCCGTGCGCGCGTCTGACACTAAGCCTGCGGCATCTGCTGCACCTGTGCCACCGCCCCGTCCTGCGGGTGGCGCGCCAATGAATATTGCGCCGAATGCGCCGGCACCCGCTGCACCCGCTGCTCCTGCTGCATCCGCCCCCGTGCAAACCGCAACGGCGACTGCTGGCACTTATGCGGTGCAATTGGTGGGCACGACATCGGCAGATGAAGCCAAAGCAGCATTGGAGCGCGTCAATACGCGTTTCCGGTCTGATTTGGGTTCTTATCGTCCAACCATCGTCAAGGCGGAAGATGGCGGTCGCACGGTCTATCGTGTGCGCGTGATCAATCTGTCGAGCGATGATGCCAATAAGTTATGTGCCAAGCTGAAAGCCTCTGGCGGTACATGCTTTGTGGCGCGTAGCTGACATACGAAATGACAAAAGCTTTCATTTGCGGTGTTGCGGGCCTCGCGCTCAATGAAGATGAACGCGCTTTCTTGAGCGCGCATCAGCCTTGGGGTCTGATCCTCTTCAAGCGCAATGTGCAATCACCAGACCAAATCACGGCTCTGACGACAGAATTTCGTGAGATCGTAGGTCGTGGGGATGCGCCTGTTCTGATTGATCAAGAAGGTGGGCGTGTGCAGCGTCTCACACCACCTGTTTGGCCGAAATATATGCCAGCCGCGCGTTTCAATGCTTTGTCAGTTTCAACGCAACGCAAAGCAGAATTGGTGCGTTTGTCAGCCCATCTTATGGGTCTTGATCTGAAAGCTTGCGGCATCAATGTGGATTGCCTGCCTGTGCTCGATGTGCCAGCCCCCGGTGGCCATCATGTCATTGGGGATCGCGCTTATGCAGAAGATCCTGAGCGTGTGGCTTTGCTGGGTGGGGCGGCGGCGCAAGGTCTGATGCAAGCAGGCGTTTTGCCTGTCATGAAACATGTGCCCGGACATGGGCGGGCGGGCGCTGATAGTCATCTGGAATTGCCGCGTGTGGATGCAAGCTTGGCAGAACTGGAGGCGGCTGACTTTGTGCCTTTCCGCAGACTGGCGCATTTGCCGATGGCGATGACCGCGCATGTCGTCTATTCCGCCATTGATGCCAAGGCGCCGGCCACGACCTCGCGCAAGGTTGTGCAAGAGATCATTCGCCAAGCCATTGGCTTTGACGGACTCTTGATGAGCGATGATCTGTCGATGAAAGCGCTGTCAGGCTCTTTCACCGAGCGGACGCAGGCGCTTTTTGCGGCAGGCGTGGATATAGCGCTCCATTGCAACGGCCATTTGGATGAGGCCCGGCTTGTGGCAGAAGCCACACCCATGCTTGAGGGACGCGCCGCCGAAAGGGCTGCCAAGGCCCTGAGCCGCCTGATTGAAGCTCATCCCCAGATTGATCCTGTGGACGCCCGTGCTGAGGTCCATTCTGCGCTTGCGATGGCAGGCTAGGGGACTAGTCTCCGCGCCATTCCCGGATGTGGCCGGGAGATGCGGAGTGATTCGTGGCGTCGGAACTGCCGTTTGAGTCTGCCGAGATTGAACTCGACAAGGGGGAGACTGAAGAGTCCTTCCTCGTCGATGTCGACGGCTTTGAAGGTCCGCTCGACCTTCTGCTCGAACTCGCGCGCCGCCAAAAGGTCGATCTCGCCAAAATTTCTGTCCTTGCGCTGGCCGAACAATATCTCGCTTTCATTGATGAAGCGCGCCGTGTGCGTTTGGAATTGGCCGCTGATTATCTCGTCATGGCGGCTTGGCTTGCTTATTTGAAATCGCGCCTGCTTGTCATGGGCGATAAGGAAGCAGGCGAGGAGCCGCTGGCGGCTGATCTTGCTGCCGCCTTGGCCGCGCGCTTGCGCCATCTTGAAGCCATCCGCACAGCCGCTGAACAGCTCGTCAATCGTCCACGTTTGGGCCGGGACATGTTCACGCGCGGCGCGCCGGAAGGTGTGTCCATCATCAAACATTCGCAATGGGAAGCGAGCCTGTTTGATTTGCTTTCCTCTTATGCTCAGCAACGCCAGACGCAGGCTCTCTCGCGCGTCACGCTGAAAAAGCGCGTTGTCTGGTCGCTGGCCGAGGCTCGCGAGGCGCTGGAGCGTCTGGCGGGCAAAATTTCGGAATGGACCACGATGGACCATTTCCTCATCGAATATTGTGTCGCGCCCGAATTGCAGCGCACGGCGCGGGCCTCTTGCTTTGCCTCTTCTTTGGAATTGGTGCGCGAAGGGGTGATCGAAATTCGCCAAGACCGGGCTTTTGCCCCGATTTGGATGAAAAACAGGTCCTCTCAAGGAGACGGTACGCCGTCGCCAAGTCATGAGGGGCCGGAAGGTCAGGGGCAGGCGGCTTAATTTCCGCGCGCTCTGGTGTAGATTGGTGAAGAAGGACGAAGAAAAGTGGCAGAGATCGCCGTACTCTATCCGCAGCAGCCTGAAGGTGAAGGCGCAGGGGAGGTCGCAGCCATGACCGAGGGCAAGCGTATTGCAGAGGCGCTTCTCTTTGCCGCCACGGAGCCTGTGGAGCAGAAAGAGCTCGCCAAGCGGATGCCGGAAGAGGCTGATGTGGAAGCCGTGCTCGAAGAGCTCAAGGCCGAATATGCTTTGCGCGGCATCAATCTCGTGCGCGTCGGCTCCAAGTGGATTTTCCGTACCGCTGCTGATTTGGGCTGGTTGCTCTCGCGCGAAACGCAGGAACAGAAGAAGCTCTCGCGTGCCGCTTTAGAAACGCTTGCCATTTGCGCCTATCACCAGCCAGTCACCCGCGCGGAAATCGAAGAAATCCGCGGTGTCGCCATTTCAAAGGGCACGATGGATGTGCTGATTGAAACGGGCTGGGTGCGCCTGCGTGGCCGCCGCAAGGCGCCGGGCCGCCCCGTCACCTATGGTACGACCGATGCCTTCCTGCTGCATTTTGGACTGGAACAGATCACCGATCTGCCGGGGCTGGAAGAATTGAAGGGCGCGGGCCTGTTCGATGGCCGCCTGCCATCGGGCTTTGGCGTGCCGACCCCCAATGACAGCCCTGAGCTGACCGACAGCGAAGATCCGCTGGACGATGATACAACCGCCGATCTTTTCTCGGAAATGACCGATGAGGTGAAAGCGGAAGCCGCCGCCGATCTCGATGCCGCCCTTGCGGCGGTACAAGAGGCTGAGCAAGAAGCCGAACAAGAGGCCGAGCAAGAGGCTGAGGCCGCGGCTCAAGAGGATGAAGGCCACAAGAAGGGCTGAGGGCGTCACGCCCGCTGCCCCGCTCGCAAGGTCGTGCGGGGCCACCTCCTTGTTTTTGCCGCCCCCTGCGCATAGTTTTGGGATCGATACCGGTTGGGGCTGCATTTGCCCGGCCGAGCGGAGGTTTTCATGGGTAGCTTTTCCATTTGGCATTGGCTCGTTGTCGGCGTGATCGTGCTGCTGCTGTTTGGCGGCAAGGGCAAGATTTCCGATCTGATGGGCGATTTTGCCAAGGGCATTAAGTCCTTCAAAAAGGGGATGCAGGATGATGACGAGGCCAAGGCCCCGGCTCAGCCCGAACCCGTGCGCACGATTGAGCAGCCAGCCCCCGTGCAGGCGACAGCGGCGGCCCAACCGGCAGCGGCAGCGACAGCAGCGCCCGCCCATCCCCATCCTGCGACCGAGCCGCCGAAGGCTGGTTAAGGGCTGTGCGGATGCAATGACCGCCGCGCGCGCATCTCGCGCGCGGGGGTTTTGAGTTTGAGGAACATTCGGGTTCATGTTCGATTTCGATGCCGGCAAACT
>CAWUNF010000095.1:0-6181 GCA_963923195.1 uncultured Hyphomicrobiales bacterium
CTGCGTGCGAAATCGCCACAACCGTCGCCGACAATGTGCGCCCCGTGCCAGACGTTACCACAACACTATTGCCGATGCGTGCACCGGCTTTTTTCGCAAGGCCCGAGCCCAATATGATCGCGTTCGAGGATTTATAAAGCGCGTCGAGCGATCCATCGCGAATTTGCGTCGAGAGTTTCGACACATCGGCTTCGCGTTTGGGATCAATACCCGTCACGCTTGCGGCCGTATCGCGGCCCGCAAAACGAATGACGGCTTTGGCTTGCACAGATGGCGCCACGGCACCCGGCAACCAGCCTTCAAGCGCTGCCATAATCGCATAAGGATTTTTAATGCCGGGCCGCAATTGCTTGGTCGTGAGGCCGTGAATTTCCACCGCTGCATAAATTTGATCGGCGGGCTGTTGGGGCGGCTCACGCCGCTCATCGGTGACAGAAATATGCGGGAGTGAATCAACGAGCTGGCGAATGAAATCTTCCTGCGAGCCTTCCATGATGGAGGCCATCATCACAGAAAAACCAACACCAATCGCAACCCCAAAGACGCCCACCAAAGTCTGGCGCAAGCGCGCCAAAATATGCGTGCGCGCAATAGACATGACGAGGCGGGTCATGCCGCTCAACGGGATGCTCCTGCAATCATAAGGGCGCGTACGCGCAGCCCATCCTTGAAATGTGCCTGTGCGGGTGACGCGATCACATCGGTCTCGCTCACACCATCCAAAATTTCCACTGCCCGCGTGCCGCGCAGACCTATTTTCACGCTCACCAATTTCAATTGGTTGCCCGCAACAACAAAAAGCTTGTCACCGACAAGCGCTTCCGCAGGCACCAGCAAAGCGCCCGCCTTTTCGCGCGTGATAATATTGGCTTCCACGCTCATGCCGATTTTGAGGGGCGTGTCAGCAGGCAAATTCAGATAGACGCGAAATGTTTTGGTCGCTGGATCGCCTTTGGGCGTCATATCGCCCACAAGGGCCGACAAAGGATGGTCTTTAAATCCTTCATTGCGGATCAAAACATTTTGGCCTGTTTTGACGCGCGGAATATCCTCTTCATTCACATCGGCCACAATGCGCAAAGGCTGAGGCTGACCAACCCAGAACAAAACATCTGTTGCGCCAATGCCGGCAATCTCACCCACTTCGCCATCTTTGCGTAAAACAACACCATCCATCGGCGCGCGCAAAACCAAATCGGCAATGCGATCTTCTTGCGCAGCCATGCGCGCTTCATATTCAGCAAGCTGGGTGACGAGCTGATCAAGCGCTGTTTGCGTGGCGGCCGCACGTGCCACCAAACCACGCGTGCGCTCGACATCGCTTTCGAGCCGCGCGCGGCGCGCTTCCAATTCACGCAAGGTGGAGCGCTCTTCCACATCATCGAGTTGGCCGAGCACATCGCCAGCTTTCACGGGGCGGCCTTCGCAATCACACAGTTTGGTGATGCGCTTGCGCGACAAAGCGACAACCTTGGCCCATTTTTCTGGCTCAACCGTGCCGGTTGCATAGACGACTTCCGCCGCAGTGCCGCGTGTGGGGCGCTGGGCAGCAATATCTTGCGCCGAAAAAGCCAAGCGCCAGATGAGAACGGCGGCGACGAGCCCCATCAAGCCAAAAATCAAAAGGTTACGCAGGCGCATGAAATCTTCCCCTCAGCCCTCGTCTTTTCACCCGAGGGGCGGCCCTTTGGCCTTGCGCTCGCTCAAAGCGGCTCCAGCAAAGTCTATCCTGTCCAGCCCCCTCTGGCGAGCAAGCCCACTGGAGCGGGCGCACCGCCTTGCCGGAGCCCGGCCCGCCCCTTAAGAAGCAGGCCGAGACCTTTTGGCCCCGCTGGGCAACAGAGAAACCATGACCGACCAGACCCCGAAATCGACCGTGAAAGCCCGCCTGCCGCGCGGCCTTGCTGACCGTGGCCCGACCGAGATTGCCGCGACCCATCGCATGAGCGCGGCCATCCGCGAGGTCTATGAGCTTTATGGCTTTGAGGCTGTCGAGACGCCCTTCATCGAATATACGGAAGCACTCGGCAAATTCCTGCCTGATCTTGATCGCCCGAATGAAGGCGTCTTCTCGTTCCAAGATGATGACGAGCAATGGCTGTCGCTGCGCTATGATCTGACCGCGCCGCTCGCTCGCTTTGTGGCTGAGCATTACGACAAACTGCCAAAGCCCTATCGCTCCTATCGCTCAGGGTTTGTCTTCCGCAATGAAAAACCCGGTCCCGGCCGCTTCCGCCAATTCATGCAATTTGATGCTGACACAGTGGGCTCGGCCTCTGTCGCCGCAGATGCGGAAATCTGCATGATGGCGGCTGACACTTTGGAAAAGGTCGGAATCAAGCGCGGCGATTACGTCGTCAAAGTGAACAATCGCAAAGTGCTTGATGGCGTACTCGAAGCCGCAGGTCTTGCGGGTGATGATCGCGCCGCCCAGCGTCTCATTGTCTTGCGTGCCATTGATAAGCTGGATCGCTTGGGGGCGGATGGCGTGCGCTTGCTGCTTGGGCCAGGGCGCAAAGATGAATCGGGTGACTTCACCAAAGGTGCTGATTTGTCAGCCGCTGCCATTGATCGCGTGCTGTCCTTCACCGGTGCGCGCGGCAGCTCAAATGAAAAGACCATTGAAAATCTGCGCGCCGCGGTGGGCTCATCTGAACGCGGTGCGGAAGGTGTTGCGGAACTTGCTGAGATTGCCGCGCTCATTTCCGCTGGCGGTTATCATGATGGCCGCATCATCATTGATCCTTCTGTTGTGCGCGGTCTCGAATATTACACCGGCCCCGTTTATGAAGCCGAACTCACCTTTGAAACGAAGGATGAAAATGGCCGCCCGATGCGCTTTGGCTCAGTTGGTGGTGGTGGCCGATACGATGGCCTCGTTGCGCGCTTCCGTGGCGAGCCCGTGCCTGCGACCGGCTTTTCTATTGGCGTCTCGCGACTGCTGGCAGCGCTGACCGCGATTAAGAGCCCGATTGCAGCGGCCACAGATGCACGCGGTCCTGTTGTTGTGCTCGTGCTCGATCGCGACCATATGGCGCGCTATCAAGGCTTTGTGGCGAGCCTGCGCAGCGCGGGCATTCGCGCGGAACTCTATCTGGGTTCGGCTGGCATGAATGCGCAAATGAAATATGCTGATAAACGCCATTCCGTTTGCGCGGTCATTCAAGGCTCGAATGAACGCGATAAGGGCGAAGTGTCCATCCGTGATTTGGTGTTGGGGGCAGAACTTGCCGCCTCCAGCAAGGATCGCGCGGATTATTTGGAACTGCGCGCACGCGCACAATTTTCAGTGCCCGAAACTGAGCTTTTGACTGCAGTCAAAGAAGTTTTGGGTCGTCACACTTAAGATATTTGCAGACGGCGTGGCCTTTGCCTATCGTCGCGCTGCTGGTTGGAGACGAAATATGAAGTCCTTGCGCCTTATTGCCTGCCTTGCAGCCCTGAGCTGCGTGCCATGCGCATCTGCTTTCGCGCAACAGCCTGCCAATCCGCAGCAAAAGCAGCAGCCCAAAGAGGAAAAGACTTTTCCGAAAGATTCCAACTGGACCTTGCGCAGCCTCAACGGCAAGCCCGTGCCCGCAGGCATGGAAGCCACATTGCGCATCGACAATCAATTCCGCGGCGATGGTTTTGCGGGTTGCAATACTTTCTCCGCAACCATGTGGCCCGTGCGCGGCCAACGCTTTGCGGTTGGCGGCATAGCCGTGACGAAAAAAGCCTGCGCTCCGGCGGCCATGCAATTCGAACAAGCCTATTTGCGCGCGCTTTTTGCGGGCCCAACATGGGACATTGTCAACGGCCTGCTCGAAGTGCGCAGCCAGGCGGGCAGCCTCTCCTTCGCGCGCGGCTTTTAAACAAGCGCCCTCTGCTTTACGGCTTCATCATAGCATCGTCATGATCGAGCGGCATGAAAACGCCGTCCGGTCCACGCTGCATGTGCAAGCGACGCTTATGGAAAGCAATCAAAGTCGAGCGATGACCGATCGAAATGATCGTCGTATCTGGTAGCTGCTCGCGCAGCACAGAATAAATCTGCGCTTCCAGATTTTCATCCAAAGCGGCGGTTGCTTCATCCAGCAACAACCAATCAGGCTTGGTGAGCAGAGCGCGCGCAATCGCAACCCGTTGCTGCTCGCCACCTGAGAGGCGCTGCGACCAGACATCTTGCTCATCAATGCGCTCAGCCAGCATGGGCAAATGCGCCGCACGCAGCACGGCGCGAATGTGCTCATCCGTATAAGAATCTGCGCGACCCGGATAAGTCACTGCTTCACGCAATGTGCCCTGCGGCAGATAGGGCTTTTGCGGCAGAAGCAGCAGGCTTGCTTGTTCAGGCAGCGCCAGATCACCTTCGCCAAAGGGCCAGACGCCGGACATAACACGGAAGAGTGTCGACTTGCCCGAGCCTGAAGGGCCCGTAAGCAGCACCGATTCACCGGCTGCAAAATGAAGTCCATTCACATCAACGATGCGCCGACCATCGGGAAGACGAATGCTCATCTGCCCAATCATAATATCCGCATAATCATTATTCCGCGTCGTGATGCGTTGCGGCGCTTCATCCAAAGCGCGCGCACGCTCAATTGCACTATCAAATGAGGTGAGGCGATCTAGCACCGCGCGGAAATCAGCGAGTGACGTGTAATAATCGATGAAGAAAGTCAGCGCGCTTTCCACACGCCCGAAGGCAGACGCCGTCTGCGTCATCACACCAAGCTGGATCTTCTTCGAAAAGAAGAAAGGCGCTGCGATAATATAGGGAATGAACGGGCTGATCTGGCCATAAGTCGCCGTGAAAGCGGTGAGCTTCATGCGCTTATGCATAATGTCGATATAATTGCGGATGATCGACGAGAAACGGCCACCAAGTGCATGTTTTTCGGCCGGTTCACCACCGAGCAGCGCAACCTGTTCCGCATATTCACGCAGGCGCGCGAGTGAAAAGCGGAAGTCAGCTTCAAACTTCTGGCGATCGAAATAGAGCCCGACCAGCGGCTTGCCGATCAAATGCGTGATCCATGTACCAATAATCGCATAGACAACGGCCACCCAGAACAACAGACCCGGCACCGCCGTTTCCGTCCCCGGAATGGTGAAATTGGCCGACAAAGTCCAAAGCAGGATGGAGAAGGAGACCAGCGAGGAGAGTTTTGAGATCAGCAGGATGGAATAGGCATAAACGCCATTGCCCCCGCCCGAGCCCAAGAAACGCGACACATCTTCAGCGATACGCTGATCAGGATTATCCGCATCGGCATTGAGCAGGCTCATGCGATAATGCGTATTCCCATTGAGCCAGCGACCGACATAATGATCGGTCAGCCAACGACGCCACCTAATCATCAGCATGGATTCAACGAGAATTTCGATGACGGCGCTGCCGATATAGATAAAGACCCAGATTGGGAAAGTGACGAGCAGCAATGTCCAAAATGTCTCGGCCTCATAGGCCTGAAACGCATTGAACATGTCGCGATTGATGAAAGAAATGCGCAGCGAAAAACCGACCTGCGCTTGGTTCACCAGCACAAGAAAGACAACCATGCAGATCGCAGCATTGCGCTCCAACATAGCGCGCGGCGCAAAAGGCCAAACTTGCAAAGAGCCGCGATCATTGGATTGGAAATAATGATCGGCAATATGCATGACCGAACGCACAACTTGAATATGCGAGACGATCCAGACGAGAATTCCGAAAATCGCGACCGTCAGCGGCAGGCTTTCCGGCAAAGCATAGTCTTTCGCCCAGTCAGGCCAGAAACCAAGACGTGCTGCATAATGCACAAGACCAAAAACAATGGCTTCCGTGCCAAAAATCGCGACAAAAATTTTCAAGAAATGTGAAATGCCCTGCGAGCGAAATGTCGTGAAAGCACACAGGAGCGTCGCGCCACCCAGCAAAAGGCCACTATCCAAAGTGCCAGAAAATTTGAGAGCAAAACTCAGAATCGAAAAGGCAAGGATCGCGAGCGACAGCAAAGTCATGGGATAGCTTTCGGGAATCTGTTGATTGGGGCTGACTTTAGCACAGCTCTTCGGCAAAGCGGCTCACGAGCTTGTGGACATAAAAAAGCACTCCGCCCGGAGTGCTTTTTTTCAATTCACCTGAGAAAGAGGGTGAAACTGAGGCTCAAGAGCCTGCCGTGTTGATCTTGTCAGGCTCAAGAGCCTGCCGTGTTGA
>CAWUNF010000096.1:0-6113 GCA_963923195.1 uncultured Hyphomicrobiales bacterium
GCCGCGTGTCACTTCGCCTGTGGCATGACGTGACAAAAGGATATTTTCAGACAGCGCGAAATCAGGTGCCGCCGCATGGCCATTGCGCTCTTCCGGCACGAAAGCTGCACCATATTGGCGGCGTATATTGATCCCCTCGCGGCCAACCGAAATGCCGTCAATATGCACATCGCCCGCGCGAGGCGCGAGACGCTCCCCCGACAGGCTTGCAAATAATTCATCCTGTCCATTGCCCGCAATGCCAGCAATGCCAAAAACCTCGCCACCACGCACGGCAAAGAAAATATTTTTCAAGGCCACGCCATGTAAATCTTCAGGCTCCATAGACAGGCCATCGACGGTGAGACGTGCCGGACCTTCGCTCTCAACGGGCTTGGCGCGCACATCCACCACATGCGTTCCGACCATCATGGCCGCCAGCGAGCGCACGCTTTCCTCACGCGGATTGCAAGTGGCAACCACTTTGCCCCCGCGCAAAACCGTTGCGCGCTCGCAGAGGCGACGCACCTCTTCCAGCTTGTGCGAAATATAAAGAATGGCACGCCCCTCAAGCCGCAAAATATTCAGCGTTGAAAAAAGCGAATCTGCTTCTTGCGGGGTGAGAACAGAGGTTGGCTCATCAAGAATGATGAGTTTGGGGTCTTGCAACAAGCAACGCGCAATTTCAATGCGCTGACGCTCGCCCGCCGAAAGCGTCCATACCGGGCGATGCGGCTCGAGTTTTAGCCCATAACGCGCGGTCAATTCTTTTATGCGGGCGGCCACAGTGTCGATCTTTTCATCGGCTGCCAGAACCAGCGCGATATTTTCGGCCACGGTGAGATTTTCGAACAAAGAGAAATGCTGAAACACCATGCCAATGCCAGCCGCGCGCGCTGCTTCTGGACTGGATAGGCGAAGCGGCTTGCCATTCAATTCCATGCGCCCCGAGCTTGGCTCCAACAGGCCATAGAGAATTTTGACAAGGGTTGATTTGCCCGCGCCATTTTCGCCCAAAAGCGCATGAGCTTCGCCTGCACGAATATCGAGATCAACATGATCATTAGCGATGAAATCGCCAAAGCGCTTCACAATCCCGCGCATGGAAATAAGCGCAGGCTGATCTTTTGTGAGCAAATCCGCTTTGGTCAGGTTCACGGGATCAGCACAGCCGCGCCAGTTGTCTTGCGCCCGCCCAAATCTTCATGGGCTTTGGCAACATCGGCGAGCTTATAGCGCGCATGAATGGGAATGGTGACATCGCCCTTTGAAATGGCGCGCATCAAATCCTTGGCCATAGCGACATAATCTTCGCGCTTGGCAATATAGGAGAAAAGCGTGGGGCGTGTGGCAAAGAGCGAACCCTTTTGCGCCAAGACGCCAATGTTAAAAGCATCCAATTGGCCAGAGGCCGAACCATAAGAGACAAACATGCCAAGCGGGCGCAAACAATCGAGCGAGCCCGGGAATGTCGCTTTGCCCACGCCATCATAAACGACATCGCAAAGCTTGCCCTTGGTGATCTCTTTCACACGCGCAACAAAATCTTCCTCATTATAGAGAATGACATGTTTCGCTCCGGCCTTTTTGGCGAGTTTTGCTTTTTCAGCAGATCCAACCGTGCCAATGACGGTTGCGCCGAGCGCCTTGCCCCATTGGCACAAGATCAAGCCAACGCCACCGGCGGCCGCATGAACCAGAATTGTATCGCCGGGCTTCACCTTAAACGTCCGGCGCAAGAGATATTGCGCGGTGAGACCTTTCAGCATCATGGCTGCGCCCATCTCATAAGAAATGCTCTTTGGTAATTTAATGAGCGCGCTGGCGGGCACGATGCGGGCTTCCGCATAAGAGCCTAAAGTTGAGACATAGGCGACGCGATCACCGACTTTGAATTCGCTAACGCCCCGACCAATGGCCAAAACTTCGCCCGCCCCTTCATTGCCCGGCGTGAATGGTAAGGCAGCCGGATAAGAGCCTTGGCGGAAATAAATGTCGATGAAATTGAGGCCAATGGCATGATTGCGCACCAGCACCTCGCCCTTGGCGGGTTTTGGCAAGCTGACCTCTTCCAGAACCATCACTTCCGGACCGCCTGTGCGATGGATACGAATGGCCTTGGTCATCGAAAAACTCCAGAATCTTGGGGTGGCGCATCATGATGCGCCGCCTCTCAAGGCGCAACAGAGGCTGTCGCCTTGCCTGTGAATGCTTATGATGTTTCGAGCTTTTCTGTGAGTCGAACCCGGCAGGCCCATGAATATGCAAGCAGAGAAAATCGGGCCTTTCACGCCAAAACTCGTGACCGTCCTGCGCGAGGGCTATGGCGCTCCCCAATTCAAAGCCGATGCTTTGGCGGGTCTGACGGTGGCTATTGTCGCGCTGCCCCTGTCTATGGCCATTGCCATTGGTTCGGGTGCTAAGCCAGAGCATGGGCTTTATGCGGCCATTGTCGGGGGCTTTGTGATTTCCGCTTTGGGCGGCAGCCGCTTCCAAATCGGCGGGCCCGCAGCCGCCTTCATTGCCCTCGTTGCCACGACCATTGGGCGCTTTGGCTATGAGGGCTTTCTCTTCGCGACGCTTTTGTCGGGCTTTTTTCTCTTATGTCTTGGCTATTTGCGCTTGGGTTCGCTGATCCGGCACATTCCCCATCCCGTGCTCACAGGCTTTACCGCCGCCATCGCCATCATCATTTTCTCGAGCGAATTGCGCGATCTCTTCGGCCTTGCGCTCAAATCTGAGCCAGCTCAAGTCCTGCCCCGGCTTGCCGCTCTTTGGGAAGCGCGCGACAGCGCCAATCCCGCCGCCATTGGCCTGTCTTTCGCCTGCCTTGCTCTGATGTTGGGAATTAAAAGGATAGCGCCCCATTTCCCCAATCTATTGGCCGGGGTGGTTCTGGCCGCTTTGGCGGTCTTGGCGCTCAATCTGCCCGTTGAGACGATTGGCACGAAATTCGGCGGCATCCCGAATAGCCTGCCAAGCCCTGCTCTGCCCAAATTCGATCTCGCGCGGATCGGCGAAATTCTGCCCTCAGCCATTGCTCTGGCCTTGCTCGGTGGCATGGAATCCCTGCTCTCGGCCGTTGTGGCCGATGGCATGTCGGGGCGCCAGCATCGCTCCAATTGTGAGCTCGTCGCCCAAGGCTATGCCAATATTGCCTGCGCTTTTTTTGGTGCGATTTGCGCAACCGGCACGATTGCCCGCACCGCCACCAATATTCGCGCGCAAGCGTATGGGCCGGTGTCGGGCATGTTACATGCCGTCTTTCTTTTGGCCTTCATGATGATTGCGGCTCCACTTGCAGCCTATGTGCCGCTCGCCGCTTTGGCTGCCGTCTTGGCTCTGGTGGCTTGGAATATGATTGAGAAAGAGACCATCGCCAAAATCTTCAAACATGATCGGGCCGCCGCCAGCGTTATCGCGCTCACCTTTTTATTGGTCGTCTTTGTTGATTTGATTGCCGGCATTGCCGCTGGCGCTGTTTTGGGGATCATTTTGCAAAAGACCGGGCATTTGAAAGCCCATTGATCTCGCCCTAAATAGAGCCCCATGAGCCAAGAGACGCCAAGCGAAAAGACGACACAAGACCTGATCATCATTGGTGCGGGGGCGGCTGGCCTCACCGCAGCCCTTGGTCTTGCGCAGGCGGGCTGGTCGCTGATGCTGATCGGCCGTGCTGATCTCTCTGCCACAGCGCGCACTGTTGCGCTTTTCGATGGCTCGCTGAAGCTCTTGCAAAATATTGGCGTCTTGCAGCGTCTGCGTTCTGATTTTGCAGCCCTGGAGACGATGCGCATTGTCGATGATACGGGCTCTTTGTTTCGCACACCGCCTGTCGATTTTCGTGCCTCTGAAATCGGTCTTGATGTTTTTGGCGAAAATATCGAAAACCGCCATCTCGTACGTCATCTTTCTGAGGCTGTGCGCCAAGAGCCGCGCATCACATGGATTGAAGCGCAAGCCACGAGCGCCACTCATGACGCTGATGCAGCCCATGTCACGCTGAATGACGGACGCATATTCTCAGCCAAGCTCCTCATTTCAGCCGAGGGGCGCAAGTCCATGCTGCGCCAAGCAGCCGGCATTGAGACGCGCCACTGGTCTTACCCGCAGGTCGCACTCACAGCCCTTTTGACGCATGACCGCCCGCATCGGGAAATCTCAACTGAGTTTCACACACGCCAAGGCCCTTTCACATTGGTGCCTTTGCCTGCCTCCGACAAAGCGCCCCATCGCTCAAGCCTTGTGTGGATGATGGAGCCATCAGAAGCCCATCGCCGCGAAACTTTGGATGATGAAAAACTGGCCGCGGATATGACGCGCCAAAGCCATCATCTACTGGGCAAATTGCGCCTTGAAGGTCCACGCGGCTCTTTTCCGATGAGCGGATTGGTGGCGCAAAAATTCGCGCAAAATCGCATCGCTTTGATTGGCGATGCGGCGCATGGTTTCCCACCCATTGGCGCACAGGGCTTGAATTTGGGCATGCGCGATATTGCCCATCTCGTTGATTGTCTCAATGGCACGCCAGACCCGGGCCATCCAAACGTGCTTGCGCAATATGATGACGCACGCCGCTCAGATGTGAGCACACGTGTGAGTGGCGTTGATCTTTTAAATCGCTCGCTTTTGACGGGCTTTATGCCGGTTGATTTCCTGCGCGGTGCGGGGCTTTTGGCACTTGCCAATATTCGCCCCTTGAAACGCATGGTCATGCGCGAAGGGGTGATGCCGCGCGGCCCCGTCCCGCGCCTGATGCAGGCTTAAAAGAGCTTATAAGAGACGCCACCAATCGTGATCAGATAGAGCAAGCCCGTCACCGTCACGACGGAAGCAATTGTACCAATCAGAATCATGGCCGAGGCGCGCTCCACATAGACTTGATATTGGCTCGCCATCACAAACACATTGAGCGCTGGCGGCAAGCTTGCCATGAGAACCGCGGTAAAGGTCCACACAGCGCCATAATCACCACTGAGTGAGAGAAGTGTCCACACGAGCAACGGATGGGCGATGAGTTTGATCATCAAGAGCACAGGCATTTCGCCCGCCATACGCTTCACCGGCCGCAAGGCCACCGTCACGCCCATTGTGAAAAGCGCGCAAGGTGCAGAGGCATTGGCGAGATAGGTCAGCATTTTCTCAATGGCAAAGGGTGGGTGCCAATGAGTGGTGGCTGCTAAAATGCCAAGCGCCGTGGCAATATTAAAAGGATGGGTCAGAATACGCTTGGCGATGAGCAAAAGCGTCTCGCCAATTTTCATTTTTTGGGCGCCAGCCAACCCCATCATGAAGGGGACAATGGTGAAAAAGAAAATACTGTCGCAGACAAAAACCAGCGCTGTTGGCACGGCTGATTGGGAGCCCAATGCGGCAAGCGTCAGCCCCGGACCCATATAGCCAACATTGGAATAAGCCCCACCCACACCTTGAATCGTGGCTTCTGCCATATTGCCGCGCGCGGCAACCATGCCCGCAGCGAAAGACACGAAAAAAGCAATTGTTGTCGATAAAGTGGTGATGGCGATGAATTTGAAATTGGCCAATTCATCAAGTGGCGTTGCCGCAATCAATTTGAAGAAAAGGGCAGGCAAAGCCACATAGACGATGAATGTGTGCATCCATGCGAGGCCTTCTTCAGGCACGTCAAAAATGCGCCCCAAGCAAAAGCCAAGCAGGATGAGCCCGAAAAAGGGCAGCGCCAGATCCAAAACCTGCGCAAGGGTCGGCAAAGCCAAACCCACCCCAATCAGGGCGAGAAAGGCACCAACAGGCCAGATCAGGGGCGCAAGCGCGCGCATTAAGGGGCTCCATAAGGGGATGAGCCGGGATTAGGTGCGCCATCCCTGGGTGTCAATGTGTTTCCCCTGTGCATACCGCCTCAAGGGCCTGATCCTGCGGGGGCGAAGGTGCTAATCCCTGCCCCATGAGCACGCATATCGATATGGGTCTGACCGCAGGCGCGTTGAGCCCGGCATTGATCGATTTGGAGGAACTTCTGGCGACCCGCCTGCTGGTGCAGGGCAATTCCGGGTCCGGAAAGTCGCATCTCTTGCGCCGCCTGCTCGAACAAAGTGCGGGCCTCGTCCAGCAAATTGTCATCGACCCCGAAGGTGATTTCGTCACTCTGGCGG
>CAWUNF010000097.1:0-5972 GCA_963923195.1 uncultured Hyphomicrobiales bacterium
CGCAAGAGTGGCGGGCGCATCGCTCGCATCTGGCTTTCCCGCAATGCCTTTGACAGGAAAGCCGAGATCAACAACAGGCAGGGCAGAGGAAAAGGTCTGAGCTGCGTCTTGCGGTGACACACGCGCAATCGGCACATTTAGATTAAGGGCCGTTGCTTGCCGCTCAAACAAGGCCGCATCGCCTAGCACAAAGAAAGGCTGCGTGGATGGGTTGCGCGCGCGCCATGCTTTCAACGTCACTTCAGGGCCAATCCCTGAAGGATCGCCTTGCGTGAGAGCAAGTGGCGCGCGGCTCATTTTAGCGCTTCACAATGATCGCACGCTTGCGCAAATCCGCATAGGATTTGGCCGCCAGCTCATCGATCTTCTTCGACAGCAATTCATTGCGAATGTCATCGCCCGCAGTTTTATCATCACGCATGTCACGACGTCCGCAGACGGCGAGCATTTCAATGCCGGTCGGGGCGCGCGAGGGCGGGGTCAGACGATTGACGCCCGTTTTGTCGATCATCTGTCGGGCTTCTTCGGGCAGCGCATTGGCGGGGCGCGAAAATTGTTCTTTCACTGCCACTTCTGGCAGAGAGCGGGCAAGTTGAAAGCCATTGTTGCAATCATTAAAGCGCGTGCGGAAATTTTCCGCCTCGCGCATCCGGGCTTGCAATTGATCGGGTGAGGCATTGAGCGGCACAACAAAGACGATGGGGCGCAAAATATATTCAATCGAATTGGCTGCTTTGCCGCCACGTCGATCAAGTTCGGCGCGCACTTCGCGCTCCGACACTTCAAGCCCCTTGTTGAGACCGCGCGTCAAAATTGTCCAACCGGCTTCTGCTTTGAAAAATTCGCTCCATTCCTTTTCTGGCACGCCAGAGGATTGAAGTGCAGAGAATAAAGCTTGCGGGGACAATTTCATATCAGCCGCAATTTTTGCAATGGCCGAATTGCGTTCATTCGTGCCGGGCTCAAGCTTATATTTTTTCAATTCACGCAGGCGCAGGCGATCGGCAATAATGCCTTCGAGTGCGGCCTCCTTCGTGACCGGGCGCTTCAAGACTTTTTGCAATTTGATGCGCTGGTCGAGATCATAGCTTGTGATCGGATCGTCATTGACGGTTGCGACCAGAGCTTGGGCGTGAGCAGGGGCAGCGACAAAGGTCGGCGGCATCCCACACAGAGCGAGGGCCAGAAGGGCGGCGGAGAGATTCGGATATGTCTTCATATGCCCCTCTTGCGATGAGGCGGGCCTCACGTCAATGGCTGACGCCATCCGTGCCAGTCAAAGCTGAAACAGCGGTGCTGACCTTGGCCTGGCCCAATGTGCGCAAGACCAATTGCAGGATGATCGTCTGGTTGCGCGTTGAAGCGGCTGTCGTGTTCTGCGGATAGGTGGATGTGAAATTCACCGTCAGCGTGGTGCATTCATCGCGATAGCCTGCACCCAGGCCAATGCCCGCCACAGAGAAGAGCGGCGAGGATGTATTGCCCGTATTGTTCAAATGGCGTGACATGTCAAAAATGACCGTGCCATTTGCAAAATAGTTTTTGTCGAAGGAATAGCCCGTGCTTGCCACAATGCCTTCACGGCGCTTGTCATAGCCAAGGAAGGGCTGAGCTTCATAGCGGGCATATTGCAGGCTGGTTGTGAAATCACCAAAGCCCGCGCTCGCCAAAAGATCCAAGCGACGTATGTGCATGTCATTGGGATCAAGACGTGTCTTGGCGACAAAGGAATAGCGATCCACCGAAATGGCTGTGCGCGCAATATAATCGGATTGCTTCGTATCAAGACCCGAGCTCAAACCAATATTGGCCGCATCGGGATTGGCGTAAGAATTACGCCCCGCCATTTGATAGGATTGGCCGAAGAGGAAATTGGCATAGCCGCCGCTGTCGAAACGGGCCGTATATTGCGCGCCATAATTGGCACGCAAGCCGCCTTCAAATCGGTCATAGCCCGAAAATTTGCTGATTGCGAAAATATTGGTGTCGTCGAAGACGAGGCTTTGCGCATCTTCATTGACGAGGGCGCGATCGGTCACTTCATCTGGGCGCAAGATCACTTGGGCAATGGGCTCGATAATATGCGTCATGCCGCTGGAGCGGGCCATAAGCGGCAAGCGATATTCCATGCCAACGCCGGTCAAAGCGCGGCCACGGAATGTATCGGTACTATTGCCCAAAAAGGTCATTTGATCCGCATTGCGGCCAATCAGCGAGGAGCCTGCATAATAGGTTCCGGTCTTATCGAGTGACAGCCATGAGCCATTCAGATTGGCAAAAGCAAAAGGCGTCCAAACCTGACCTGCGCCATCAATAAATTGGCGCTTCCACGTCGCGCCCGCTGTGGCGCGCGTATATTCGCCAGCCATGCCGCGCAACATGCAATTGGTGCGGTCAAAAGTGGAGCAGGTGGAATAAAGGCCATAGGTTGAATCGCGCAATTGCGTGGTGGCGGATTCAAATACGGCTGCTTGACGCGAAATCGTCGTCAGATTCACGTCTAGTTCGATCTGTCCGCCAAGGCCTGATGACGCTTCGGGACGGATGTCGATAGTTTTATTATAGTCGAGCGAGGGCGCAACCACAGGCTGCTGCTCTTGGCGATCATAGGCCGACAGGCCTTGGAAATAATAGCTGCGCAAATCGAAATAGCTGCGATCTCCTTGGCCCACCAAATAGAGCTGCGAGGTGCGCTCGCGGAAATAATTGGCCGATAGATTGGGATTGGGCGCGGTATAATCTTGCGAGAAGAATTTATCCGTCGCAAAACCAACATCCCAACCAAAACGCCATTTTTCGTTCAGCCAGAATTCGCCCGCTGAATCAATCGAGCCGCGGAATGTGTGATTGCCTGCGCCATAAGGGGCGGCAGGAAAGGCCGCTGGATCTGTCTGCCAAATGCCGGCTGTGCGGATCGAGAAAGCGCCATTCACCAAACGCTGGCGATATTCGACATCCATCAACAGACCTTGCTTGGTCATGAAGGTCGGAATGACGGTCAAATCAGCCGATGGATTGATGACGTAGAAATAGGGCGTGGCAATCCCAAAGCCGAGCTTGTCTTTGGTGATGTAATGGGGCGTCAGCCAGCCCGTCTTGCGCTTCACTGATGGGTCGGGCGCAGAGAAATAAGGCAGATAGGCCACCGGCATGCCAAAGAGTTCGAGTGTGGCCTCTTCATAATAGAGGGTTTGCTCGTCATTCTTATGGATCACGCGTTTGGCGCGCACTTGCCAAAGCGGGGGCTTGGTTGGATCATCCTTACAAGCGTCGCAGGCCGTATACATGCCCTTGTCAAAAACGGAATCGCCGTCCACGCGTTCAACGCGCGGCGCACTCATATGCGTCTTATCGGTCGTGTCGGTTTTCAAACTGTCGATGAAGCCGGTTTTGAAATCATCTGTCAGCTCGAGACGATCAGCATGAGAGACCGTGCCATCTGCCTCGGTCATGCGCACGCGGCCTTCGGCAAAGACGCGCTTGTCTTTTTGATTATAGGTGACGCGATCAGCTTCTAAAACGCGGCCTTGATAATAGACCTGCGCATCGCCATTGGCGATCACGACCTCATTTTTGGAATCGTAGACAAGCTCTTTGGCTTGAACGAGCAGGCGATCTTTCTCGCCATCCTTTTTGCCCGCAAGGCGATCATTGAAAGTTTGCGCTTGCGCATTTTGCGTCTGGGTGAGTAGGGCGGCCGTTGAGACCGTGAGACCCAAAGCAAGGCCTAAAGTCAGTTTCAGCGTGAGGGCGTGCGCTTTCATTCGCACGGATGTCCGTGCGGCGCAGAGAATGGTCTGGCGCAATCCCTTAAAGATGCGTCCTGCGGGGAGGGGCCCATTACGCCGGCCCATCAACCGTCCTCCTGATACAAAAGAACCAAACACCCGAGCATGCCACCAATGATAGCCGGTCCCCAAGCTGCCACGGGGGTGCTGATAATGCCCGCCCCGCCCAAGTCTGACACCAGTTTCGTCACAACATAAAGCACGAAGCCCGCCGCCACGCCACCCGAAACCGTGCGGGCCACCCCACCAAATCGAAAGAACCTTAAGGAAAAACAAGCCGCAATCAGAACCATTGCCGCCAAAAGCAGGGGGCGGGCGAGAAGTGCCTGATATTTCAATTGGTAAGCTGTGGCATCGAGCCCTGCGGCGGCAGTCCGGCGGGCCAGTTCCGGCAGGCTCCAGAAAGGCACAGCCTCAGGTGTGATGAAGCGCTGCCCGATTTGATCGGCTGAGAGGAAGGTTGGGAGGCGGTAAGTTTCGACGTCTTTGGGCTCTTCGCCGGGGCGGATGACGCGGGCCTGTTCCAAAATCCAAGCGCCCGGCTCCAGATGGGCGCGGGCGGCTTCCACACGTTCAATGAAGCGATTGTCGAGGTCGAAGACAAAGGCGGAGACGGTGCCAAGCCGCAAGCCGCGTTCGCTGGATTGTTCGGCGCGCAAAACCGATTGCCCATCTTGGCCGCGCTGGCGTAACCACAGGCTTGTATCGCCTTGGGCGGGCGCTGTGCGGCCGAAAATCGAGATTTCAATATCATCGGCCTTTTGCTTCATCACCGCAGAGAGTGGATTATAGACCGCGACGGAAAAGACACCGATGGCCAGAACAATGGCCAGCGGGGGCAAAAGAAATTGCCAGACGGAAACACCGGCTGCGCGCGCCACCACCAATTCTAAGCGTCGTGTCAGGCTGATGAAAGCAAACATGGCCCCGCCCAATGTGGCGAAGGGCAGGATTTGTTCAGTAATGGCTGGCACGCGCAAAAGGGTGAGAAAGGCCAGTCCAAGTGATGTGACATTGCTAATGTCACCAGCCCGGCGCAGCATTTCGACAAAGTCGATCAAATAGACGAGCAGAAAAATCGTGCCGAAAACAGCGAGAATGGCCCGTGTGAAACGCGCGGCAAGATAAAGGCCGAGTGTGCGCCCGATCATGTTGCGCGCTCCCTTTTGGGAGAGCGCGTGAACAGACTGGTGAACCAATCAGGCTTGAGCGCAAAGAGAGCGGCCAACGCAAAGACCATCAGCGGCATGGCATAGGCCAAGATCACGGCGCTTTCTTGGCGCAAAATGAGGCCCGTTGTGCCAAAGCCTGCAATGCGCATGGCCAAAGCTGAAATGATGGCGCCGGCCAATGCCAGACCACGGCCTTGGCGTGTGGTTTTGGGCTGGCAAAGGGCTGCAAAAGCAATCATGCCAAAGACAATGCCATAAAGCGGATTCAAAAAGCGCTCATGCAATTCTTGCCGGAAACGCCCCGCAAATTGGCGCACCATTGGTTCATTGGGATCGCGGTTCAGCAAAGCTGTTGTGGTGCGTTCACGTGCGCGCAAAGGCCCACCATCTTCGCCGCCACCAAATTGCGCGAGATCGATTGCATAGCGTTCAAATTGGATAATGGCCGGATCATAAGCATCTGGTGATTGGCGCTGAATGGAGCCGCGCTCTAGCACCAAATAATTTTGCGCGCCGATTTCAATCGTGCGGCCGATTTCGGCGACATAAGTGGAGACGCGCTGCGCATCGCGACGGTCTTGAATGAACAGGCCACGCATATCGCCATTGGCTTGGCGTTCGCGATAGTGGAAGACGAAACCGGCATCGAGTTCGGCAAATTGCCCTTCCAAAATCACGCGCGTCACCATATCGGCGCGAATTTTGGTGAATTGCGCGGTGATTTCACGAAAGCTCGCGGGCATGGCCCAAAGCGATGTGACCGCGACCAACGCCGTGACCAACACAAAGAGCAGGGCAAAGGGCCGGAAGAGTTGCACAGGAGACAGGCCGGAGGCCGACATCACCACCAATTCGCTATCAGAGTTTAATTTGTTCAGCGTGAATAAAACGCCGATGAACAAAGCAATCGGGGCGATCACCATGACGAGCGAGGGCACGGTCAAGCCTGTCACGGTCAGAAAGACCCAAAAGGTTTGGCCCTTGGCCGACATGAGATCGATTTGGCGCAAAG
>CAWUNF010000098.1:0-5965 GCA_963923195.1 uncultured Hyphomicrobiales bacterium
CCCCATGAGATTGAGCGCATCGTTGGTGAAGTGACCAAGGTCATCCCCGGTGATCATGTCGGCATTCATGCGCATGATGACACGGGCAATGGCGTGGCGAATTCCTTTGCCGCCATCCGCGCAGGTGCGCGTCACATCCAAGGCACGTTGAATGGCTTGGGTGAGCGCTGCGGCAATGCCAATCTCGTCACCATCATCCCGACGCTGCTCTTGAAGAAAGATTATGCAGATCGATTTGAGATCGGTGTTGATGAAAGCAAGCTCGCGCAGATCACACAGATCTCGCGCACGCTGGATGAATTGCTCAACCGCTCGCCCAATAAGCATGCGCCTTATGTCGGTGCATCGGCTTTCGCGACCAAGGCTGGCATTCATGCCTCTGCAGTTCTGAAAGATCCGCGGACCTATGAGCATGTGACGCCCGATAGCGTTGGCAATCGCCGCAAGGTTCTGGTCTCAGATCAGGCAGGCAAGTCGAATATTCTGGCGGAACTTGATCGCTTGGGCGTTCAAGTCGCCAAGGATGATCCGCGCGTCTCGCGCGTGCTCGAAGAGGTCAAAGAGAAGGAAGCGCTGGGCTATGCCTATGAAGGCGCGGATGCCTCTTTCGAGCTTCTTGCGCGTCGTATGCTCGGGCAAGTGCCGGAGTTTTTCGATGTGGAGCGTTTCCGCGTCGTGATGGAGCGCCGCCATAATGCGGAAGGCGATCTTGTGAGCGTCGCAGAAGCCGTCGTGAAAGTGATCATTGATGGGCAGACGTTGATTTCCGTTGCGGAAGGCAATGGTCCTGTGAATGCGCTGGATCTTGCGCTTCGCAGCGATTTGGGAAAATACCAGCGCTATATCGCCGATCTTGAATTGCTGGATTATCGTGTGCGCGTTTTCAATGGTGGCACCGATGCGGTGACGCGCGTGTTGATTGAATTTGGTGATCAGGAAGGCACGCGCTGGTCGACGGTTGGTGTCTCATCCAACGTCATTGATGCGTCTTTCCAAGCCTTGCTCGATGGCATCAATTGGAAATTGATGAAGGCCGGCGCTTAGAAGCGCCGGTCGAGATCGCGTGTTTCGCTGCGTGCTGCTGCTTTTTGCAACATCGGCACGACATCTGCGATTTTCTCAGAGACAAGATAGCGCAGCTCAAATTCTTCGCGAATGAAGCCATTTTCACGCATATGCGCGAAGAGTGAGAGCAGGGGCTTCCAGAACCCGCCCACGTCAGCAATGAGCACGGGCTTGCCGTGGCGGCCCAATTGCACCCAGGTCAATTGTTCGACCAATTCTTCCAAAGTGCCAATGCCGCCGGGCAGTGCCACAAAAGCATCGGCACGCTCGAACATGATGCGCTTGCGTGTATGCATGTCATCCACCAGCACAAGTTCCTGCGCTTTTTCGAGCATGGCTTCGCGCTGGCGCAAAAATCCCGGAATAACGCCTGTCACATGACCGCCGTGTTCCAGCACGCTTCGGGCAACGGCACCCATCAAACCATTGTCACCGCCACCATAGACGAGGCCGAGCCCATGTTCGGCGATGGAACGACCAAGCTCTTGGGCTGCGTTGAGAAAAATCGGGTCCGTGCCATTGGCTGAACCGCAATAGACGCAAATATTTCGAATCTCTGACATGTTTTATCTTTTCGCTTTGCTCTGTGACGGGGTCAAGACGCCAAGTTGGCAAGATGGGATGTAGAAGGGGGCTCTGGCTTTAACGCCCCCTTCGGATTACACTCGAAACTGTTTCTGTTTTGAGTAAGGCGACATGCAGGCGCAATCGCGGACCCTTTTGTTCGGCGTGAGCACGGCTCTGGCTGTGGGCGCAGTCGCTTTTTTGGCATGGCGGGCTATGGAACAGACGCCGCTTTTGTTTGGCACCGCGACGCCAGCGCGTATTGCCGCATCAGCGCCCAAAACTGCGGAAGCGCCGCGCGCGGATGCAACCCAATTGGTGCCTCCAACTTTTGATGTGGTGAGTGTTGAGCCAGATGGGTCGCTGGTTGTGGCGGGGCGTGCAGCACCCGGTGCACAAGTGCAATTGCTCAATAATGGCCATGCCATTGCCCATGTGACGGCGGATATGAATGGCCAATTTGCCATTGTGCCGCCACCGCTTCCCCCGGGTGAACATTTGTTGAGTTTGGCGGCCGACGGCAAGCCGGCAGAACGTGCGCAAACGGTGGCCATTGCTTTGCCCAAACAGGGTGAGGGCGAGCCTGTTGTGGCATTGACTGAGCCCGGCATAGCAACGCGCATTTTGTCGGACCGTGTTGCCAAAGCGCCTTTGCGCCCCACGCAAGAGGCGACACCCGTAACCTCTGCGCCAAAGCCTGTCTCTATTCCCTCACCAGCGCCAACGCCTTTGCCGGTCTTGTCCATTCGCACGGTGGAAGCTGATGAAGCCGGTGGCTTTTATGCCAGTGGTGTGGGCGCGCCCGGTTCGCAGATCAGATTATCGCTGAATGGCTCTGTGGTGGCGCAAGTGCAGACCGGCGCAGATGGCGCTTGGTCGCTCAGAATCGAAAAAGGCATGGCGGCGGGCGTCTATGCCGTGAGGGCTGATCAGGTCGATGGCACAGGCAAAGTGCTCGCCCAAGTCGAAGTGCCTTTTGACTATCCCGCGCGCCCGCTCGGCCCCGCCTTGGCTTCACCTCAACCGGGCGCCTCTCATGCTGTCGTTGCAGAAGTGCAGAGCGTGACGGTCCAGCGGGGTGATAGTCTGTGGCGCATCAGCCAGCGCCTTTTGGGCTCAGGCTATCGCTATACGCAAATCTATGCGGCCAATAGCAATCAGATTCGCGACCCCTCGCTCATCTATCCGAACCAAATTCTGGTGGTTCCAGGCAGTTCAAAACCCAATTAAGGGCGCTTGCCTGTGCGTTGTGAGGACGTGCCGGGGTGCGCCCGGCTCTTTTTGGGCCTATATTTGGCAAAACATTCTAAGGCCCGACGCATAAGAAGAACATGACGCCGCACCACAAAGCCCAGCAATCTTCCTTCACCGACATCAAAGCTGATGCTTCGCTCGCCACCACAGTGAAGCATCTTTGGCCCTATATTTGGCCCCATGAGCGGGGCGATTTGAAATTTCGCGTGCTCGGCGCTTTGGCGCTACTGCTCATTGCCAAGCTCGTCACCATTGCCGTGCCCTATTCCTTCAAATGGGCAACGGATCTCCTGACCGATCCCGAAGCGGATGTGCCGCTGCCAGCCATTTTAGCGGGGCCAATTGCGGTCGTTGTCATTTACACGCTCTTGCGCATTTTCATGCAATTCTTCACGCAGGCGCGTGATGCCTTATTTGCTGCAGTCGCCATGCATGCGGTGCGCCGCATTGCCAATGAGCTTTTCGTTCATCTGCATCAGCTCTCGCTGCGCTTTCATCTGGAGCGCAAGACGGGCGGTCTGACGCGCGTTTTGGAGCGCGGCCGCGAAGCCATCCAGCAGATCGTGCGCATGTCCATGCTGACCGGCGTGCCAACGATTGTTGAATTTGCCTTGATCTTGGCCGTCTTTTTCTTTGAATTTGACTGGCGCTATGCGGTGGCGGTGATTGTCATGATCGCTGCCTATTTGAAATTTACAACAGTTGCGACCGATTGGCGTATTGGCATTCGCCGCAACATGAATGAGAGCGATACGGATGCCAATACAAAGGCCATCGACTCGCTTTTGAACTATGAAACAGTCAAATATTTCGGCGCCGAAAAGCGCGAGGCTGAGCGCTATGATCGCTCAATGGAACGCTATGAGAAGAACAGCGTCTCGAGCTATGTCTCGCTCTCGGTGCTCAATTCTGGTCAAGGTTTGATCTTTTCTCTGGGTCTCATGACCGTCATGATCCTTTGCATCATGGGGATGCGTGAGGGGCGCAATACGATTGGCGATTTTGTGCTGGTCAATGCCATGATGATCCAGCTCTACCAACCGCTGAATTTCATGGGCATGGTCTATCGCGAAATCAAACAGGCGGTGATTGATATTGAAATGATGTTCTCGATTTTGGGCCAGCATCCTGAAATCAAGGATAAGGCGGATGCCAAGCCGCTCTCAGTCGCATCTGGCCATGTCAAATTCGACAATGTGCATTTTGCCTATGATCCCAAGCGCCCAATTTTGAAGGGCATTAGTTTTGAAGTGCCAGCGGGTAAAACACTTGCGATTGTGGGTCCATCGGGCGCTGGCAAATCAACCATTTCGCGCCTGCTCTTCCGCTTTTATGATCTGCAATCGGGTCGGATCACAATTGATGGGCAGGATGTCTCAGCCGTGACGCAAGTCTCTCTGCGTGAAGCCATTGGCATGGTTCCGCAAGATACGGTGCTCTTCAACGATACGATTGCTTATAATATTCGCTATGGCCGCTGGGATGCGAGCGAAGAAGAGGTCGTCGAAGCAGCCAAAGCTGCGCAGATTGATGATTTCATCCGCACCGTGCCCAATGGCTATAAGGCGCAAGTGGGCGAGCGCGGCTTGAAATTATCGGGTGGTGAAAAGCAACGCGTCGCCATTGCGCGCACGCTTTTGAAAGGCCCGCCGATCCTCATTCTGGATGAGGCGACGTCGGCGCTGGATTCCTTCACCGAGCGTGAGATTCAAGCCGCATTGGATCGTGTGTCGCGGGGGCGCACGACGCTCGTCATCGCCCATCGTCTCTCGACCATTGTGAACGCGGATGAGATCCTCGTTCTCGACAAGGGTGAGATTGTTGAACGCGGCCGTCATGAAGAGTTGCTGGCGCTGGGTGGCGTCTATCAGGCGATGTGGAACCGCCAACGCGAAGTCGATGCCGCACAGGAAGCTCTGCGCCGTGCAGCGGAAGAAGAAGGCAAGAGCGTGCGCGTGGGGATCGAGGCTTAAGCTCAGATTTCTGAGAGGCGGATGCGGAATTCAGGAATGGCGGCAATCCGCAATTCCTCATCCGCTCCGCGCATATTGATCGAGCGCCAAGAACCAGCGACAGGTTCTTGATGGATAATCGTGCGGTGACGCTCCACATCAATCACCCAAAGCTCTTGGACGCCATATTTGGCATAAAGCTGCGCCTTCAAACCTCGGTCATAGGCCAATGTCGAGGCTGAGACTTCGATGGCAATGATGACATCCGATCCTTTCACCGTCTCCAAACGCATGCCGCGCGGATAGATGGAAAGATCGGGTTCAAGAACAGTGCGATCTGAAAGATAGAGACTGCTTTCGATCCCCAGCCACAGATGATCGGGCAGGGCGCGTGCAATTTTTAGGTTCAGTGCTGACTTAACCAATTCATGAAAATGACTTTTTGCCTGCATGGGGACAATCTCCCCCTCAACCAGCTCAAAATTTTCATCCGGTGAAATAATGCCAATCTCCTGCATGCGCAGGATTTCATCCACCGTGAAAAGACGGCGGTCAAAGCCTTCGGCAGCGCGGGTCACGAGCGAGGACATGATGGCAATCCGCTTGAAAGAATGGCGGAGGGTAACATGGGTTGATGGCCCTGTCATGCAACCGATGGGCTGAGATCTCTCACACCAATTCGGCCACGCGTGGCGGGGGATCGCTCGCCATGCGTTGTGAGGGCGCCACATCCACGCTCACGATGAGCGTTTGATTGCCAGAGGCGAGGATGACGCCATCAATGGGTGAGACATCGGCATAATCGCGCCCGCGCGCAATGACAATATGATCATTGCCCGCCATGAGCGCATTGGTCGGATCAAAATCAAGCCAACCAAAGGCCTCTCCGCACCAGAGCGAAACCCAAGCGTGAGAAGCATCTGCGCCCACAAGGCGTGGCTTTCCCGGTGGCGGCAGCGTGCGAATATAGCCAGACACATAAGAGGCTGGCAGGCCTAAGCCGCGTAGGCTTGCAATCATAATATGCGCGAAATCTTGGCAGACACCGCCGCGCGATTCAAAAGCATCTGACAAAGGTGTCGAGACTGCGGTTGCTTTCGGATCATATTTAAAATCAGTGCGGATGCGCG
>CAWUNF010000099.1:0-5947 GCA_963923195.1 uncultured Hyphomicrobiales bacterium
GGTCTGGTGATGACCAATCATGTCGCCAATGCCGCCCCTGCGGATGGTACCAATATTGGCGCGCCGCAACGCGGTGTGCCGTTTGAGCCTTTGCTCGGCCAAGCCTCAAAAGCGAAATTCGATCCGCGCAATTTGCAATGGATCGGCAGCGTTAATTCCGACACATCCATCGCCATTGTTCATTCGCGCACCGGCATTAAGAGCTGGTCTGATTTGAAGACGCGCGAAGCGGTGATTGCAGGCACAGGTGTGGGCACAGAAAGTGTCGTCATTCCTTATGTATTGCGCAATCTGATGGGCATGAAATTCAAAGTCATTGCGGGCTTCCCCGGCGGCAATGAAATGAATCTCGCTATGGAACGCGGTGAAGTCGATGGGCGTGGAACATTCTCATGGACCAGTATTAAGCCGCATTACAAAGATATGGT
This sequence comes from uncultured Hyphomicrobiales bacterium, assembly GCA_963923195.1. GTDB lineage: Bacteria > Pseudomonadota > Alphaproteobacteria > Rhizobiales > Beijerinckiaceae > Terripilifer. The sequence goes on from CAWUNF010000099.1 coordinate 429, forward strand.
GGAAAGCGGCAAATATAAAATCCTTTTCCAAATGGGTCTTCGCACGCATCACGACTTGAAAGATGTGCCGCTCATCGTCGATCTTGCGGAAGATGCGGATACGAAGCAAATTTTAAAGGTGCAATTCACGGCCTTTGAATTGGGCCGCCCGCTCTTTGTGGCAGAAGCTGTGCCCGCTGACCGCGTCGCTGTTTTGCGCAAGGCTTTCAATGAAGCGATGAAGGATAAGGACCTCCTGAATGAGGCTGAAAAGAGCGATCAAGAAGTCAATCCAATGACAGGTGAGGAAATGGCGGCGGCTTTTAAAGACGTCTATGCGACCCCGCCGCATCTCATCAAGAAATTGGCGGATGCCTCTGTGCTGAAGCCAGACTTAAAAGTGCTCGAAGGCGCTAAGACGGACGAATAAGAGCCGCTGTCATTGCGAGCGCAGCGAAGCAATCCAGAGAAGCCTCACGTGAGATATTCTGGATTGCCGCGTCGCGCTCGCGCTCCTCGCAATGACGGGCTTATTTGCGGATCATCCGCGCTAAGAAAGGCCTGATAGGTAAGAAGAGCCGATAGCCCAACTCCATCATCGGCAAAATGCCGGGCAGCCGTGCAAGGCGCGCCGCCCATCGCCATTTCGGCAGATCATCCCAAATCGCGACAAAAGCCGCCGCACCCGAAAGCAATGTGCCATCAGCTTGGCGAATGTGAAAACGCGCGAGCGCTTGTTCACGTGTCAGATCGGGGCCGGGCACTTCATCGGCGCGTGAGACATCACGAAAGCAAAGGTTTTCAGCCCCCTTTTGCTTTTGATAATGCGCGATCTCGAGCGTGCACAAAGGGCAGGCGCCGTCATAATAAATCGTCTTGCGCTGGTCGGTCATGCGAGCCCACGCTTGGCCAGCAGCGCATCGACTCCCGGCAATTTGCCACGGAAGGCGATGTAAGCCGCTTTCGGATCGCGCAAGTTTCCCGCGCCATAAATATAGCGACGCAATTTTTGCGCGGTCTGCGCATGAAAAATATCGCCCGTCTCTTCAAAGGCCGAGAAAGCATCCGCATCGAGCACTTCGGACCAGAGATAAGAATAATAGCCCGCCGCATAATGACTGCCGGAGAAAATATGCGAGAAATGGGGCGAGCGATGGCGCATGGCGATTTCATCGGGCATGCGGATGGCATTCAAAACCTTGGCCTCAAAAGCAAGCGGGTCTTTATTCGCCGCAGGGCTATCAAGATGCATCTCCAGATCCACGAATGTGGAGGCGCAATATTCGACCGTCGCAAAACCTTGATTGAATCCGCGTGCCGCTTTCAGCTTTTGGATCAGCGCATCGGGGATAGGTTCCCCCGTCTCATAATGGCGCGCAAAGCGGCTCAAGACCTCTGGTTGCAAGAGCCAATGTTCATAGAGCTGCGAGGGCAATTCCACGAAATCGGTTGAGACAGACGTGCCAGCGAGTGAGGGATAAGTCACATCCGACAACATGCCATGCAAAGCATGGCCAAACTCGTGGAAGAGCGTGCGCGCTTCATCCAAGCTCAACAGCGGATCGTCGCCACTCGCAGGTTTTGCCACGTTCAATACATTGACAATGATCGGGCGAATATTCCCTTCGAGCTTTTGCTGAGTACGGAAGGCTGACATCCAAGCACCACCGCGCTTGGAGGGCCTTGCAAAATAATCGCCTAAGAAAAGGGCGACATGGGCACCGCTCTCATCTTTCACATCAAAGGCGCGCACATCTGGATTGTAGAGTTTGAGATCACGTCGCTCTTCAAAGGAGAGGCCAAAGAGTTTTTGTGAGACAAAGAAAGCCGCTTCAATCATGCGCGAAAGCGGGAAATAGGGCCGAATCGCCGCATCATCCAAGGCATAGTCCCGCGCGCGCAGCTTTTCGGAATAATAGCGCCAATCGGCTTTGCGGAAGGGGCCATTTTGTCCGCCCTCGCTGGCAAGTTTAGCCAGTGCATCGCGTTCGCGTGCAGCGGCTTTTAAGGCAGGCGGCCAAACCGCATTCAAAAGATCACGCACAGCTTCCGGCTTTTCCGCCATTGTATCATCAAGCTTATAATGCGCATAAGTTTGGAAACCGAGGAGGCGCGCATATTCATCACGTAGCGCCAGCGTTTCTGCGATAAGCGCACGATTGTCGCTCTCGCCCCCTTTTTCGCCGCGCGCGAGAAATGCATTGAGCAAAGCCTCGCGCAGGTCAGGCCGTGTGGATGAGGTGAGGAATGTCTCCACCTGTCCACGTGACAGGCCAACAGCGTGCTTGCCCTCGCGCCCGCGCGATTTGGCGAGCGCGGCTGCGGCGTCGATAAAATCTGGCGAGAGACCAGAGAGATCATCGGGCGCTTCCAGCCAGAGGATGAAATCGCCTTCGTCCTTCAGAATGTTTTGTGAAAATTGCGTGCCAAGGCTCGCAAGCCGTGCCGTGATTTCCGTGAGACGCGCGCGTTCTTGGTCATTCAGTCGCGCACCTGCGCTGACAAAGGCTTTTTTCAGCCGCTCGGCAAATCGCTTTTGCTCATCATTGAGATTGGCCCATTCAGGCCCATCAATGACGGCTTCAATGCGCGCCAGTATTTTGGCATCAAGAAAAATGGAAGAGCCATGACGCGCCAAGCGCGGCGAAATCTCGCGCTCGATCTTTTGCAAAGCTTCCGTCGATTCCGTGCCAGCCAAATTCCAAAAGACTTTGTTGATTTTCAGCAGCAGGCCGCCAGCCTTTTCAAACGCCTCAATCGTATTGGCGAAAGTGGGCCGCTCTCCATTGTCGCGAATGGCAGCAATCTCGGCCACATGTTCGGGCAAAGCTTTTTCATAAGCGGGGAGAAAATGGTCCGTCTCGATTTGGTCGAAAGGCGGCAGGCCGAAGGGCGTGGTCCAAGTTTCAAAGAAAGGATTATGCGACACGGGGGCTCAGGCTCCAGCAAGACTGAGCTTGATATGGTCTTGGAGGTCGCTGCAGGCAAGGTCAGGGGGCAGGCCTGCGGCACTGCGCCCTGACTTTATTTTGGGCAGTGCCGCAGGTTGATCAGAAGGCGAGCAGATGGATCAGGAAGAAGATCCCCGCTGTCGCAAAGACGACCGTGTAAGAGCCGATTTTCGAAAAATAGAAAATCGAGCAGCAAATCGCCAAAGTCACCAATTCCAGCGCGACAATGATATTGTTGGGTTCATTGGCGAGCGCTGCGCGCACAACCGCAAGCGCGCCTGCGAAAATGAGGCCCACAGCCACAGGCGCCAAGCCACGCTCCACCGCAATTTTCAGCGGTGATGTCTTGTGCTTCTGCCACCAGCTCGCAATGCCATAGACCAGCAAAGACGAGGGCACATAAATGCCAAGACAGGCGACAATCGCGCCCCAGAATCCTGCCACTTGATAGCCAATCAGGGCAGCGATCAAAGTGCTGGGTCCGGGCGCTGCACGTGAGACGGCGAAAAGATCGGCAAATTGCGCATTGGTCAGATAACCATGCACGGAGACCGTCTGATATTGAATGTCAGCGACAATGGCTTGCCCGCCCCCGAAAGACAGAAGCGAGAGCGGCGCAAAGACGATGAAAAGGCCGAGAAGCTTATTTTCCATCAGGCGGCCCTCCGCTCTTCAACATAGGCCCATAAGATGGACAGCGGCACAGCGACCAGCACGACCGGGATCATCGGCCAGCGCAACAGACCAATAGTGATAAAGACAGCCGCGCCGACAATGAAAGTTGATGCGCGCTTTGGCAGTTTGCGCGTTGTTTTCAAACCTTGCGAGACCGTCGCGCCGACACCTGCGGCGGCGACACCATGCAGCACAAAGCTTGTCACCGGCAGGCTTGAAAATTCTTGATAGGCAAAGCCCATCGCCATGATGATGCAAAAGGCCGGGATCACCATGCCAAAGACGGCTGCTGCTGCACCCAAGCCGCCTGCCACTTTCAAGCCCATATAAAGCGCGAGATTGACTGGATTGGCGCCGGGCAGAACTTGCGCAATGGCTTGGCCGACGATGAATTGCTCTTCATTCATCCATTGGCGGCGATCAACCACTTCGCGAAAGACCATTGCTTGCGTTGAGCCACCAAAGGCCGAACCGCCAATTTTCAAAAATGACATGAGCACGTCAAAAGCGCTGCCTCTTGCGCCATCTGGCCGGTCGATCGGCCTTTCTTCTGCTTCTTGGGCCATTTGGTTCCCCCCGTTTTTCTTGGGGCAGACCATAGACCGAGTCGAGTGTGGGAATAAACCCTTTATCCGGCTGCTGCTTCAGGCGCGGCGCGCAGGCCGCTGGCTTTGCGTTTCAAGAGCTGGCGCACCTCACCTGATGTGATGATTTCACCACGATCAGCAAAGGCCTCATGATTGGCTTCAATATCATCGAGCTCATAGAGATAATTGACCATCAGCCCATGTGCTTGCGCGAGACCTTTTTTGGATAGATCGCCATGCCAATTGATGCGCTCGAGCCGCGCGCCATTGCCTAAATGAAAACGCGCAACACTGTCGCGTGGGCCGCCGCCTTTCGCCGTTTTGCCTTGCGTGAAATAGAGCGCGGCCGCAGCGAGAAGGGGTTTTCGCAGCAGTTCGGTGGGTGGTGTTTGTGATCCCCCCTTGAGGGGCGCCAATGTTTGGCGCAGGTCAGCAGGGAGAATAGAGGTTTCACTTACCAATTCGCCATCCAGCCAGCGTGCAAAATCTGGCACGGGTGAGAGCGTGACAAAGGTCGAGAGTTTTGGCCATTCGCGGCGCAATTCTTCGACCACTTGTTTGATGAGAAAATTGCCGAAGGAAATGCCGCGCAATCCTTCTTGGCAATTGGAGATGGAATAAAAGACCGCCGTATTGGCTTGTGTACCTTTGATGATGGGTCGTTCTGAGGCGAGCAAGGGTGCAATCGCATCTGGCATGGTTTGGGTGAGTGCCACTTCCACAAAGATCAAAGGTTCATCGCCCAAGCGTGGATGGAAAAAGGCAAAGCAGCGACGATCTGAGGGTTCAATGCGGCGACGCAGATCATCCCAATTTTGAATTTCATGCACCGCTTCATAGCGGATGATTTTTTCCAAAATATTGGCTGGCGTTGTCCAATCAATACGGCGCAGCACCAAGAAACCGCGATTGAACCAGCTTGAAAAGAGATGGCGAAAATCCGCATCCAAAGCTTTGAGTTCCGGGCGCGCGCGCTCGGAGACAAAGAGATCTTCGCGCATATGGACAAGGGCTGCCGTGCCGCCCGGTGCTTGGTTGAGACGACGGATGACCTCTTGGCGGCGCGGTTCTGCCGCTTCATGCAAAAGCAGCGCATTCACTTCGCTGGGCTCTTGGCGATAGGCATCAATGGCGCGCTCTAGGCCTGCCCGATCGGGGCCAAATTCCTTGGCCAATTGGATGAGAAAATCGCGTCGTCCGTCGGCCGAGAGTTGGCCATAGCGGGTCAGCACATCTTCAGCCAGCGCAACGCCCGTTGCCTCGCCACGCCGCGTCAAAAGTTCGCCTGCAAGGCGGGCCAATCCCAGCGCCGACACATCCTCTGCAC
>CAWUNF010000100.1:0-5896 GCA_963923195.1 uncultured Hyphomicrobiales bacterium
CTACACAAGGAGTATCGTCGGCAGCGTCAGATGTGTATAAGAGACAGGGCCTTCAGCGGCGTCAACGAGAACGATGGCGCTGTCGACCATCGACAAGATACGTTCCACCTCACCACCGAAATCGGCGTGGCCGGGCGTATCGACAATGTTGATGCGAATGTCTTTCCAAACAACCGACGTCGCTTTGGCGAGAATGGTAATGCCGCGCTCTTTTTCGAGATCGTTGGAATCCATCACGCGTTCAGCAACACGCTGATTTTCGCGGAAGGCACCCGACTGGCGCAGCAATTGGTCGACGAGAGTGGTCTTGCCGTGGTCGACGTGGGCAATAATGGCGATATTACGCAGTTTCATGGGTCTGCCAGGGTTTGGATCAGCGCCCCGGACATCCGGCGACGGCATAAACGAGGTGAGAGCGCCCGGTTACGGAACTGGGGCAGGCCACTCGCGATCTGAAGGAAACAGGGCGGCCAAAGGCCGGTTTGTGCGCTGCATACACGAAAGGCCCGTCTTTGGGAACCCGAGCCGCAGCGAAAAGGCCCCGTTTCTGGCGGGGCCTTTGTTTTTGGATCAGCCGCGCTTGTTACGCTTGCCCAAAGTGCGCAGACGCAGCGCATTGAGCTTGATAAATCCGGCCGCATCAAGGTGGTCATAGGCGACCGCACCCTCTTCGAATGTGACCAGATCCTGATCATAAAGCGAGAAGGGCGACTGGCGGCCAACCACGCGGACATTGCCCTTGTAGAGCTTGAGGCGGACTGTTCCGGTGACGCGTTCTTGGCTCTTGTCGATCAAAGCCTGCAACATTTCGCGTTCTGGCGAGAACCAGAAGCCATTGTAAATGAGCTCGGCATATTTCGGCATCAGTTCATCTTTGAGATGAGCTGCACCACGATCAAGTGTGATCGATTCAATGCCGCGATGGGCTTGCAGCAAAATCGTGCCGCCCGGTGTTTCATAAACGCCGCGCGACTTCATGCCGACGAAACGATTTTCGACGAGATCGAGACGACCAATGCCATTGGCTTTGCCAAGTTCATTGAGCTTGGTGAGCAAAGTTGCAGGCGACATTTTTTCGCCGTTGATGGCAACTGCATCGCCCTTTTCAAAGTCAATGGTGATTTCCGTCACAACATCGGGTGCATCTTCGGGCGCAATGGTGCGCATATGCACATATTCCGGCGGCTCGACCCACGGATCTTCCAACACTTTGCCTTCAGAAGAGGAGTGCAGAAGATTGGCGTCGACAGAGAAAGGGGCTTCGCCACGCTTATCTTTTGCAATTGGGATTTGGTTTTCTTCCGCAAAGGCAATCAAAGATTCGCGGCTTTTGAAATCCCATTCGCGCCAAGGCGCAATCACTTTAATTTCGGGCTCAAGCGCATAATAGCCAAGCTCGAAACGCACCTGATCATTGCCCTTGCCGGTTGCGCCATGCGAGACGGCATCAGCACCAACCTTGCGCGCAATTTCAATTTGCTTCTTGGCAATGAGCGGGCGCGCAATGGATGTGCCGAGCAAATAGAGGCCTTCATATTGCGCATTGGCGCGGAACATCGGGAAGACATAATCGCGCACAAATTCTTCGCGCAGATCTTCGATGAAAATATGTTCTTTCTTGATGCCAAGAAGTTCGGCTTTTTTGCGCGCCGGCTCCAGCTCTTCACCTTGGCCGAGATCGGCGGTGAAGGTCACGACTTCGCAGCCATAAGTGGTCTGCAACCACTTCAGAATGATGGACGTGTCCAGACCGCCAGAATAGGCGAGGACAACGCGTTTGACGTCTTTAATGGGTCGGGACATGGAGCGGCTCTTGTCGCGGAAGGGAGAAAGGCGGGGGAGGCCCGGCTTGATCGCGGCGGACTATAGAGCCGCATCCGTGTCGCGCAAGTCAGATTCCTTGGTCGGCGGCCTCATCAGAAAGCGATAAAGCGCCAGCACGATCAAAAGGGTGAAGAGGCCAGCCAAAAGCACATCCGACAGATAATGGCCGCCAAAGGCGATGCGCAGCGCACTGGTCGCCACACCAAAGGTCAGGGCGGTGGCAATGGCCAAAGGCCGGATGGGTGGCGGCGTTAGCATGGCTGGTGCGACCGTCCAAAAGGCCGAGGCCGCCTCGCCCGAAACAAAGGAGCAATTGCGCGCACATTGTCCGTCAAAACGATACCAGGGCCGAAACTCCCATTTGCCGCCAAATTCGAGGGTTTGGACGGGTCTTGGCCGATGCGAATTGTCTTTAAGCCCCTCATTGACCAAAAGCCCTGGTCCCACCGCCAGTGTGGCAGCCATGAACAAGACGGCACGCCCAGAGGGCAGCCAGAGCCAGGGCAGGCCAAGGCGGCGTAAGATCCAGCCAAGAGCGGTCAGACCAAGGATCCAGAACGGCGCCACGTAAAAAATGCTGCGCAGCATTTCACCCAAGGGCGTGACACCAATAAAGCCCCCTCCCTCGCGCCAAAAGGCTTTGGCCACGACAAGATCAAGCTCTGGCGCGAGGCCAAAGACGAGGCCTGTGAGCAGCGTCATAGCAAGGACGAGGCGGGTGGCTGTGGTCAGCAAGTTTTGGCGGTCCAGCGAGAATATAGGTCCGTTCTAGAGGTCTCCTTGGCCAATGAGAAGGGCTTAAGCTTGCCCTCCTTCGCCCGCCTCCCTAGTTTGGCGGCCATGAGCTTGTCGGCAGAAGAAATCGAGCGCTATGCGCGCCATATCGTCTTGCAGGGGGTCGGTGGCCCCGGCCAGCAGAAACTCAAGGCCGCGCGGATTTTGGTGATTGGCGCTGGCGGCCTTGGCTCGCCTGTTTTGCAATATTTGGCGGCTGCCGGTGTCGGGACGCTGGGCATTGTCGATGATGATGAGGTCTCGCTTTCCAATCTTCAGCGGCAAGTGCTGCATGGGACGCCGGACCTCGGCCAGCCCAAGGTTGACAGCGCGGCGCGGGCCATTGCGCGGCTCAATCCGCATGTGAATGTCATTCCCCACCGCCAGCGGATTGATGGGCAGAACGGTCGCGACCTAGTGCGCGATTATGATCTCGTGGTCGAAGGCTCCGATAATTTCGAGACGCGCTATGCCGTCTCAGATGCCTGCTTTTTTGAAAAGAAGCCTTTGGTGACAGCGGCAGTCGGCACATTTGACGCCTCGCTCACCACTTTGCGGCCCTTTGAGACCAATGCAGCGGGGGAGAAAAACCCGACCTATCGCTGTTTGTTTCCAGAACCGCCACCTGCAGGGACGGTGCCCGCTTGTGCGGAAGCTGGCGTGCTTGGCGCGCTCACAGGCATGGTCGGCGCCATGATGGCTTTGGAGGCCATTCGTGAAATTGTTGGTTTTGGGGACGGCCTCACCGGGCGCATTTTGCTTATCGACAGCCGGGCTATGCGTTTTGAAACCGTGCGCTACAGATGGGATCCTGAGAACCCTTTGAATGGCCGCGGTGTCTCGACGTGAACACACAAGTCATCCACAGACCTATGCACAGGTCCATCCACTTTCTCTCCACGTGGATTTCGTTGATCTTTGCACATGTTACGGTCACATCGGCTGCGGCTTGATGGCTCTCAAGCCATGCTTTATCGATGGATGTGAAAATATAAAAAAGGGAGGTTGCGCATGTCCTTATCGCTTCACCAGGCCTGCATTCCGCTCATGCTGCAAATGCTCGGCAGTCTTGCCGGCATGTGCGACAAAGCCGCTGCCCATTGCGCAGATAAGAAGATTGATCCGCAGGCTTTGCTAACTGCCCGCCTCTATCCAAATATGTACACGTTCCAAAAGCAGGTGCAGGTCGCGACCGATTGGGCGCGCAATAATGCCTCTATGTTGGCGGGCGTTGATGCGCAAAAAGCGCCCCATGATGAAAAGAGCTTTGATGAATTGCGCGCGCGCATTGCTTCAACCGTTGCCTTTTTGAAGGGCATTGAACCAGCCAAAATCGATGCAGCGGAAGGCCGTGAGATCACATGGTCGACGCCCAGCAATACGCGTGTGATGGCGGGCGAAGATTTTGCGCTTCATCAGGCGATGCCGCAATTCTTCTTCCATGTTACGACAGCTTACGCGATTTTGCGTCACAATGGCGTTGAAATTGCCAAACGCGATTTCATGGGCGATGTGCCGCGCGTGAAGTTTATTTAACTCCAACGAACCAGAGAGCAGATAGATATGACGATCAAGCGTATTGGCCCCGGCCCCCGTATGAGTAAGGCCGTGGTTCACGGCAACACAATTTATACAGCCGGTCAGGTTGCAGATAAGACCGTCGGCAAAAGCGTTGCTGAACAGACGCAAGAAATCGTCGATCTTCTCGATGCTCTTCTGGCAGAAGCGGGCACGGATAAAACAAAGATCCTCTCGGCTACGATTTATCTCGCTGACATTTCAACTTTCGCTGAAATGAATTCGGTTTGGGACAAGTGGGTAGTGCAAGGCCATACGCCTGCGCGCGCAACGCTTGAGGCGAAACTCGTGACACCAGATTATAAGGTCGAGATCGCCATTATCGCGGCTATTTAAAAAGTGACGACGCCTCGGTTTTATCCGAGGCGTTTTTCATCCAATCAAAAGCCGCAAAGGCTGAGGGAGACAAAGATGACGCGCGACGAAGCACGAGAAAAACTGGTCGCTGGTGGTCACATTCTGGAAGCGGCAGGCCAAGGCGATTTTACGCGCGGTCATATTTGCGTGCGTGTGCCAGATGATCCGTCAAAATTTTATATGAAGCCACATTCTTTTGGCTTTGATGAAATGACGGTCGACAATATCGTCACCTGTGATCTTGAAGGCAATAAGGTCGATGGTTGGGCACCGCGCCATAGCGAAGTCTATATTCATTCGGAAATCTTTAAGATGCGTCCGGATTTGAATGCGAGCATCCATACGCATCCGACATATTCAGTCGCTTTTTCAGCGATGGGTCGTCGCATGAAGGCTTTGAGCCAACCCAGCGCACTCTTTGTCGATAATTATGGCGTCTATACAGATTCGATGGATCTCATTCGCTCGAAAGATATGGGCCACGGTGTTGCCAAGGCTTTGGGCAAATGCCCTGTTGTCTTTTTGAAGAACCACGGCGTGGTTGTCTGCGGCCCAACGATTGAAGATGCCGTCATCAGCTGCATCATGCTCGAAAATGCATGCCAAATTCAGATGATTGCGGAAGCAGCGGGCGAAACGGCTGGCGAATTCCCAATGGACGACGTTTTGGCTCTGCGTAAAAAACTCTTGAGCCCTGAGCAGAACGCTATCAACTTCAATTATCTGCGTCGTCGCCTCGAGCGCCGCTAAGACGCAGATCATAAAGAGGCGGCAGGCTTGATCCTGCCGCCCGTCATAAAAGATTTTGGGAGGATTCCATGAAGGCGATTGTCATTCATCAATTCGGTGCGCCGGATGTGATGAAATATGAGGATCTTCCAGATCCTCAACCTCGACATGGAGAAATCCGCATTGCTGTTCATGCAGCCACCGTCAATCGTGTGCTTGATGTCGCTGTACGCCGCGGCGAACAAGCGCAGCGTGGTGTGGAATTGCCTCTCATCCCCGGTGTTGATTGCGCAGGTGTGATTGATGCCATTGGTCCGGGCGTGACCAAGTGGAAAGTGGGCGATCGTGTCTGTGCCGCAGGGCGTATGCCGCTTGATCCATGCAATGAAGATGGGACGGGCGGCACTGAGCGCAATGGCATGATGGGCATTAAGCGCCCCGGCGGCTTTGCTGAAAAAGTTTGTGTGCCTGCTTCTGTGGCTTTTGCTCTACCAGATCGCCTTGGCTTTCATGAAGCAGCGGTTGTTATGCGCCATTGCCCGACAGCTTGGAATCTTCTCGTCAATGTTGCGGAATTAAAGGCTGGCGAATGGGTTTTGATCATGGGCGCCAGTGGCAATCTCGGCAGCGTTGG
>CAWUNF010000101.1:0-5839 GCA_963923195.1 uncultured Hyphomicrobiales bacterium
GAGGCTAGAAGAGACCCGTTTGAGAGTCAATTCATATTCTCAAAAATTGAGAATAATGTGAGATACTCTGGATGACTTCGCTCCTCGCAATGACGACCAGAACGGCAACATGTCATTGCGAGGAGCGAAGCGACGCGGCAAGCCAGAAACAAAAATGGCGGGCCTAGGCCCGCCATTCAAAAGCTTTTGAGAGGCCGATTTTACTTCGACGCATCCTTCAGGACAGGCGTCCAGCGGGCGACTTCCTTGGTCACGAATTCGCCGAGCCATTTGCCGCCGCGCTCATCCTTGGTTGGCAAAACGCCACCCAATTCAAGCAGACGGCCCTTTGTAGCTTCATCATCGAGCGCCTTATTCAGCGCATCGGTGAGGGCACTCACAACTTCCTTCGGCGTGTCCTTCGGCGCGAAGATCGCATTCCATGCCGTCACTTCATATTGCGGCATGCCAGCTTCCTTCGTTGTGGGAACGTCGGGGAGTGCGGGCGAGCGAACCGGTGTTGCAATCGCATAGGCCTTGATCGAACCAGCCTTGATCTGCTGCACCAGATTGACGATCTGGTCGCACATATAATCGACCTGGCCTGACACGAGATCATTCAAAGCGGGGCCTGTGCCGCTATAAGGCACGGCTGTTGGCTTAATGCCAAGCTGGCTGTTGAAGAGAATGCAGGTCATGTGTGACACGGCGCCAATGCCTGCATGGGCTTGGTTCACCTTATCTGGATTGGCCTTCAAATAGGCCATCATTTCTTTCAAATCTTTCGCCGGAAAATCTTTCTTACCGACGATCAAAATCGGCGTGCCAGCAGCCATGCCAACAGGCTCGAAATCCTTGGTCGGATCATATTTCAAATTGGCATAGAGCGCGGGGGCTGCACCATGTGTGCCCATATGGCCCATCATAATGGTGTAGCCGTCGTTCTTCGATTGCGCAGCGCGCGTAATGCCTGTTGTGCCACCAGCACCCGCGACATTTTCAACGACGATCTGCTGACCGAGTGTCTTGGACATATGCTCGCCAACAATGCGCGCAACAATGTCAGTCGGGCCGCCCGCCGCAAAGGGGACGATCATGGTGACAGGACGGCTGGGGTAAGTTTGGGCCTGTGCAGCACCCGCCATCATCGCCGTGGCGGCCAAAGCCAGAACGAGCTTTTTCATCAATTTCGCTCCCACACATATTCGGACCTATTTGGCCCATGTGCCTAATATGGGAGCAAAAACTGGGCGGCGAAAGGGGTTCCGCCGCCCAGATGTCGGAAATGTGAACCGCTATTCCGTGAAGACTTCGTCGCGGCCCTTTCGGATGGAAGGCAGCAGCGCCAGCGCAAGCATGACAATAGCAACAAACAAGAGACCCGCTGAAACGGGGCGCTCAATGAATGTCGTGAAAGAGCCACGCGACAAGATCAAAGCCTGACGCAGCTTTTCTTCCATCAGCTTGCCAAGCACGAAACCCAGCAACATCGGCGCGGGCTCGAAACCAAATTTCAACAGCGTGTAACCAACAAGACCGAAGAAGGCCGTGAACAGCACGTCACTGGTGGAATTATTGATCGAGTAAATGCCAATGCAGCAGAAGATCATGATGGCTGGGAACATCATGCGATAGGGCACTTGCAAGAGCTTCACCCACAGGCCGATGAGCGGCAAGTTGATGATGACCAGCATGAGATTGCCAATCCACATGGAGGCGACCATGCCCCAGAACAATTCTGGATTCTTGGTCATCACCTGCGGACCCGGAATAATGCCGTGAATGGTCATGGCACCAACCATGAGCGCCATCACTGCATTGGGCGGAATGCCCAGCGTCAGAAGCGGAATGAAAGCTGTCTGCGCGCCCGCATTATTCGCCGATTCTGGACCCGCCACGCCTTCAATCGCACCGCGACCAAAACGCTTGGGATCTTTCGCAATCTTCTTCTCGACTGTGTAGGACGCGAATGGCCCAAGCACCGCGCCATTGCCCGGCAAAATGCCAAGGATCGCGCCGATGAATGTGCCGCGCAGAATCGGGAAATAAGATTGACGGAAGTCATCTTTCCCCGGCCATAATTTGCCAATGGCTGCGCGCACAACGTCACGCGTTTCAGGATTTTCAAGATTGCGGACAATTTCCGCAAAACCGAAAATACCCATCGCCAAAACTGCAAAGTCGATACCGTCGGACAAATCTTGAATGCCAAGCGTCATACGCTCTTGGCCTGTTTCCAAGTCAGTCCCAACCGTTGCGAGCAACAGACCCAGCAAGATCATGCAAATCGCCTTGAGAATGGAGCCGCGCGCGAGCACGACCGCAAAAACAAGACCCATGATCATCAGCGAGAAATATTCTGCTGGCCCGAAGAGCTGCGCGAGTTTGGTGAGCGGTTGGCCAAGCGCTGCAATGAACAGCGTCGCCACAGTGCCCGCGAAGAACGAACCAATCGCCGCCATGCCAAGCGCCACGCCCGCGCGGCCTTGCTTGGCCATCTGGTGACCATCAAGCACGGTGACGACCGATGTCGCCTCGCCGGGAATATTCACAAGAATAGCGGTCGTCGAACCACCATATTGCGCGCCATAATAAATGCCAGCCAGCATGATGAGCGCGCCAGTCGGATCAAAGCCAAAAGTGATGGGCAGCAACATAGCAATGGTTGCAATGGGGCCCACACCCGGCAACACGCCAATCAATGTGCCAACCATACAGCCGACGAAGCAGAGGAAGATGTTTTTCAGCGTCAAAGCGACGCCAAAACCCAGAGCCAAATTACCGAAGAAAGCTTCCATGACGAAAATATCTCCGGCTTAGAAAGGAAAGATCGGCTCAAGCAGCGTGCCAATCACAGGGATCGGCAAACGCAAGAGCGTCTTGAACAAGAGAATGCAGATGATGGTCATCGCAATGGAGAAGATTGTCGCTTCCTTCCATTCAAATTCATCACTCGCAAGCATGGCGAAAATCATCGAGGCGGGGCCAGCCACCATCAATCCGCAAGAGCGGATGAGAAGGGCGAAAACAATAATGCCGCCGAAGATGAAAAATGGGCCGCGCAAAGACCAGCGTTCCAAACGCGGTCCTGCTTCAAAGAAGGAATAGATGACCATCAGCAAGCCGCCCGCGCCCACCATAAAGGTCAGCGCCATCGGCAACATGCCCGGGCCCATCGCGCGCAACGAGCCACGCGGCAGATCAAACCCCTGCCAATAAGCAAAAGCAGCAACCGCCATGAGAAATAGGCCGGCGCCCAATTCCTGCGTGGACTTGATCAGCCCTGTTGATTGGTCTTCGGACGGTGACACCTGGTCCGACATGCTTTCTTCCTCCTGATACGACAAGGAGGATACGCCGCCGGGCCCATTTTGGACCCGGTTACGTCATATCCCCCCTGAATTTCTTGGAATCAATCTTATCTGTCTCAGTCGTGATCCGCCATGCCCGATAGGGGGCCACCCGACCAAAGTTGATTTTTTCTCACAAGCCCTGTGAACGAGCCGCTTTCAATTCCGCCAGATAAGCCCCAAAGCCAGCCACAATGTCGTGATGGGGACGCCATCCCAAATGCTGTTCGGCGGCGGCAATCGACAGGGGGGCTGCTTTGTTTTTGGGCGCTTCACCCGGCTCAATGTCGTAATCCAGCGCCGGACAATGGTGGCGCACGGCGGCCACCACTTCGGCGAAGGGTGTCACAAAGCCATTGCCAATGTTGAAGATCTTGCCAGCGGCAGAAGATTTTGTCACAGCCAGATCCACCGCACGGCCGACATCTTGCGCATAAATATATTCATTGGCCATTGTCTCGGCCGAGGGGATGCGCGCCCGCGCACCTGTGAGGCCTGCTTCCAAAAGCGCCTGCATTTTCGCGCCACCTGAAGACCCTGCCCAAAAATGCCCAAATCCATAGACATTGGCCGGGCGCAGCATGACAAGCTCGAATTTGTGCAAATCGGCATAGGCTTCGAGCAGCACTTCTTTGGCAACTTTCAAATTGCCATAGCCGCGCCCCGCACCACGCGGGAAGCTTTCATCCACTTTGGACAGCGTTTCGCGCCGCGTGTCATAGACGCCAAATGTCGAGACATGGACGAGACGGCGCAGACCCGCAAGCCGCACCACTTCCGCAACATTGCGCGTGCCACCCAAATTAATATCGAAAGCCAGCGACAAAGATTGCTGCACGCGCCCGCCAATCAGACCGGCTGTGTGCACAATTGTCTCGACCTTATGCGTCTTCACCGCATCCAGCAGCGCGGGCAAATCGCGCACATCGCCTCGCACAAGCTCCGTCGTTCCCGCGCCGCATTTGAAATCAATGAAAGCCTTGCGCGGTTCAGGATCGAAAAAGACAATTTTTTCACCGCGCTTGATGGCTTCCCGCGCGAAAGACGTGCCGATGAGACCAGCACCCGTCACCAAAACGCTCATCTTTTAATCCTCCCTGCCGCCTCTAGCGGTCGTTGATCCCGTTTTCGGACCCAGTTTCGGGCCATTGTGTGAGACAGAGCAAGCCCCTATCCTACCCCTTCCAAGAAGCAAGAAAAGGAGACGCGGCATGGCCAAAATATCCCGCATGGAGAAAGAGCTCTCGGCCCAAAATACCGGGCTCATCATGTTCGACAGCCTGAATGGCTATTTGCACCCCCGCGATCCCGCCAAGCAAAAGTTTCTCGCCGACCGCAACATCCTGCCCAATATGCAGCGCTTGCTGCAGGGCGCGCGCAAAGTTGGCATGACCGCCTTTTATCCGTCCGGCCATCACGCACCCGATGGCTCCGACACGGTGCTGCGCCTGACCGACACGGATATGGATTTGGGCTCCACAGCCGCACCAGACGCCGTTATCAAGCCACGCTTTTATGGCGACAGCAAAGATGCCGAAGTC
The DNA here is from genome assembly GCA_963923195.1 of uncultured Hyphomicrobiales bacterium. Lineage (GTDB taxonomy): Bacteria > Pseudomonadota > Alphaproteobacteria > Rhizobiales > Beijerinckiaceae > Terripilifer. Next base: position 4,871 of record CAWUNF010000101.1, read on the forward strand.
GCGCCTGAACTTGCACCCGCGCCGGGCGATGTTTTTGTTCCCAAACATCGCTGGAATTCATTTTTCCAAACGGACCTTGAATTGCAAATGCGCGTGCGCGGCATTGTGAATATTATCATCTGCGGCGGCTCGACTGACGTTGGCATTGCCTCAACTGTCTTTGCGGCCCGCGATTTGGATTTCGGCATTGTGGTCGCGCGTGATGCCTGTTTCTCGGCACGCGGCAATAATAATGAATTCTTCATGGACCGCGTTTTCCCGCGCATGGGCCGCGTCATGAATGTGGATGATATTGTCGCGCTGATGCGCGCTTAAGGGAGGCTCAAAAATGACGTCGATTGAAACGAAGGAAATCACCTGTTCAAACGGCATGCCCGCCTTTATGGCGCGCCCTGCTGGCTCTGAGCGTCGCCCTGTCGTGGTGCTCATGCATGAGCGCTATGGCCTTGTGCAGCACACGCGCGATCTCGCCAAGCGCTGCGCCAGCGATGGTTTTGCCGTCCTCGCGCCCAACTTTTTCTTCCGCCATACGGATCAGCCCAAACTCAATTGCGGTGATAGTCGCTATGATATGAGCGATCCTGAAGCGCTCGAAAATATTGATGCGGCGATCAAAGCCATGTCCAATGAAGCAGGCAGCGATATGGAAAAAGTGGCTGTGGCCGGCTATTGTCAGACAGGTCGCCACCCGCTCATCTATGCGGCTGAGCGCAAAATCACAGCCGCCATTGTTTGGTATGGCGCGGCCTCCAAGCGCGAATGGGAAATCAACGAGCGTCAACCCAAAAAGCTCGATGATGTTTTGGCCGCACTCGATTGCCCAGTCTTTGGCGCTTTTGGTGCGTCTGACCATATTATCGCAATTGAAGATGTGCAGCGCATGCGCAATTGCCTTGAGGCCAATAAGAAGAGCTATGACATTCATGTCTATGCCGATGCACCGCATGGCTGGCTGAATGACACAATGCC
>CAWUNF010000102.1:0-5828 GCA_963923195.1 uncultured Hyphomicrobiales bacterium
GGCCGCCCAATGCCAGCAAAAGCATAGAGTTTTTTATTGTGAAGCGCTGGCGCTTCCTCAGGCGTCAGCGAGGCGCGCAAGATGAGCTTGCCATGCGCATGGGCTTGTTGGGCGAGTGCATCCCCACGCGCACCTTGGCCAATGATGATCACGCCATCGACATGGGGCCATTGCGCCTCAAGTGGCGCGCGCAAGGGCCCTGCTGGCACGCATAGCCCATTGCCAATGCCCGCTTCCCCATCAATGACAGCAAGGCTCACATCTTTGCTGAGCGCTGGATTTTGCAAACCATCATCAAGAATGAGAAGGGTGGCGCCAGATTGTGCGGCCGCATCTGCACCAGCCACTCGATCTGTGCAAATGAAGGTTGGCGCGAGGCGCGCCAATAAAAGCGGTTCATCCCCGACGTCTGCCGCGCTGTCGCGTTGCGGATCAACCTGTATAGGCTTTGCGCTGGTTTTCGTGCCGCCATAGCCGCGCGAGAGAAAAGCGATTTTTTCGCCTTTGGCTTGCAGCATTTTGCCAAGCGCAAGGGCGGTCGGCGTTTTGCCCGCACCGCCAGCGACAAAATTACCGATGCAGAGGACGGGAATTTTTGCGCGCGTGCCTTGTTGTTTCATGCGTTGCGCGGTCAAGGCGCCATAGATCATGCCTATTGGCTGGAGCGCACGGCAGAGCGCATCGCCATGATCTAGCCACCATCCATGAGGTGCGCGCATCAGCGCCGTTCCATCCGCATTTGCACAATCCAAGGCTCAAGCGCCTGCATCACATTTGATGCAGCACCGCCGAGATTTTCAACTGCTTCTGCCGCAGCGCGCGCCATGCGGCGCAAAGCGGCTGTGTCAGACAAGAGCGTTGCGAGTGCATGGGCGAGCATATCCGCATCCGCCACCATCATGGCCGCACCTGCGCGATCCAGCGTGTCATAGACCTCCGCGAAATTGGCGACATGGGGTCCATGCAAGATCGCGCCGCCAAGCTTAGCGGGCTCAATCGGATTTTGTCCGCCTTCAGCACCCAAGGATTTGCCGACATAGATCAAGCTCGCCACGCGATAAAACAGCCCAAGCTCGCCCATTGTATCGGCAATATAAATGCCGCGTCCGGCACTGGGTTGATCACCTTGTGAGCGCAGACCTGCGCTCATGCCATTGGCTTCAGCAAGGGCTGCAATCTCAGCGCCGCGATTGGCATGGCGTGGCACAATAATGGTCAAGAGATCAGGGAAACGGCGCGCGAGATGGCGATGCACCGCCAAGATAATTTCTTCTTCGCCCGCATGTGTCGATGCAGCCACCCAGACGGGGCGCGGGCCAATCATGGCGGTGACTTCCGCCAGTTTGGTGCTGTCGGCGGGGGGCGCAGGCGCATCATATTTCAAATTACCCGCCACTTGCACGCGCGGTGCGCCGAGCATCATCAAGCGTGCTGCATCATCGCGTGTTTGCGCTAGGCACAAATCTACGCGCTTCAGCAAAGCTGAAATGAAATTGGGCATTTTCTGCCAGCGCTGGAAGGAGCGCTCAGACAGGCGCGCATTGACCATGACCAGCGGAATGGCGCGCGCGGTCGTCGCCATAATCAAATTCGGCCAGATTTCGCTTTCTGCAATCATAGCAAGATCGGGCCGCCAATGATCGAGAAAGCGTTTCACGCTGCTGGGAAAATCAAGCGGCACGAATTGATGGATCGCACCGGGCGGCAGACGCTGGGCTAAAATTTGTGCGGAAGATGTTGTGCCCGTGGTGATGAGCACGTTCAGCCCTTTGGCGCGCAAAGCATCAACCAAAGGCAGCAAAGCGAGTGCTTCGCCCACGCTTGCACCATGAAGCCAAGCAAGCGTGCCTTTTGGGCGCGCAATGCTGGCATGGCCCAGACGCTCACCCATGCGGCGCGCATCTTCTTTGCCGCGTCTTTTGCGCCAATTCAGGAAGGCGGGCCCGAGCGGCGTCAAAAGCCGCGTCAGGCCGCTATAGAGCGTGAGGAGAGGCTCAGCCAAAAGCCGATCAGGCCGGATCGAGGAAACGATGCAGATGCACGATGAAATAGCGCATCTGAGCATTGTCGACGGTGGATTGCGCTTTGGATTTCCAAGCCGAATGGGCCTGCGCATAATTGGGATAAATACCGACGACGTCGATCTTGGACGGATCTTTAAATTCCGTGCTGTCGAGGCCCACCAGCTCCCCGCCGAAGACAAGATGCAAAAGCTGTTTCGATTCGCGTGCGTTCTCGGTCATGTCAGGTCCATTTGGTTAAGCGGGGCATTCTGGCGTGCCCTTCGTATTGTCTTTGTCAGGCCATTGCCTGCAGCCTTGCGGTCATTTCCGCGCGAAACCGCAAGGGTGCCGCTGCTAATATGCCGTGTTTGGGTGACGGTTGGTTGTAGAGAGGGCGCGCGCCCTGCCTATCGCCCAAGAAACCGCCCGCCTCGTGAACAATCAGGTCGGCCGCCGCTATATCCCAATCATGGGCATTGGTCGAGGCAAGTCCGGCCTCGATTTGGCCTTCCGCTACAAGAGCAATGCGATAAGCCAGCGAAGGCACTTTGCCCTGCGGGGAAATGGGGGCGCCCGTGCGCGCAAATCGCTCCAAAAGGGGCTGAGGACCCGCAAAACGGGCTCCAGACAGGCTTGGCGCTTCTGAGACCTGAATGGGCGCCCCATTGCGCAAAGCGCCCGCCCCAGCGATGGCTGTGAAGGTCTGGCGCAGGGCCGGCAGGTGCAAAACGCCAATCAGGGGGAGGCCATCGGCCACCAAAGCGACCGAGACCGCCCAGCGTGGGTCGCCCGCCATAAAGGCCCGTGTCCCGTCTATCGGGTCCACAATGAAGAGCCGCTGGCAGGAGAGGCGCTCGGGCGTATCGACCGTTTCTTCCGAAAGCCAGCCGGCGGCAGGGTCCAAGGCCCGCAAATGCTCTTTGAGCAGGGCATCGGCCGCATGATCGGCCTCTGTTACCGGCGAGCCCCCCGCTTTGGTCTCAATGCCAGCACTGGTGCGCTCACCGGGGCGAAACCAGCCCAAAGCCAAATCGCCCGCGCGCTGCGCTGCCGCCACCATTGCGGGAAGCAAATGGGAAGGGTGCATCGGCGCTGAGGGCGGTGTGGCGGTCACGGGCTCTTGTCGTTGGGTTTACGGCTGAGATGACGCTCAACGTCTAAAGCTGCACATGAGTAAGAACAAGTAGCCAAGCGCAAGCCTCCTCAGTTTAGAATTGGACTAAACAAAAATCATATGTGTTGACCCTATTTTGAGCGAGCTGTTACGAGACTTTTGCTGCTGAGAACAACAGCAGTCAATTCGCCGCGGCCTTGAACCGTGGCTGAACGCGGAGTGGTCTTGTGATTTCACCTCTTTCAAAAATTTTTGCTTCGGCACTTGTGTGTGGTCTGGCTCTGTCGAGCCTGGCACATGCGCAAGAGGTCAATCTTTATACCGTTCGCGAGCCCGGCCTTGTGAAGCCGCTTGCGGAAGCTTTTACGAAAAAGACCGGCATTAAAGTCAACACCGTTTTTATGAATGATGGTTTGGCCGAGCGTGTCGAAGCGGAAGGTGCGCGCTCACCTGCAGATGTGCTGATGACGGTGGATATCGCCAAGCTTGTCGAAATTGCTGAAAAGGGGATTGCGCAACCCGTCTCTTCACCCGTGTTGGAAAGTGCCGTGCCTGCGCAATTGCGCGATGCTGACAAGCGCTGGTTTGCTTTGTCGCTGCGCGCGCGTCTCATCTATGTTTCGAAAGATCGCATCAAAGACACAGCCATGACCTATGAAGATCTGGCCGATCCAAAATGGAAAGGCCGCATCTGCATTCGCTCAGGTCAGCACGCTTATAATATTGCGCTGCTGTCTGCCTATATTGCCCATCATGGCGAAGCGGCGGCCGAGGCTTGGGCCAAAGGTGTGAAAGCCAATTTGGCGCGCAAGGCCACAGGCGGCGACCGCGAAGTGGCGCGCGATATTTTGGGCAATCTCTGCGATATTGGTGTTGGCAATTCCTATTATGTCGGCCTGATGCGCTCTGGCGCTGGCGGCCCTGATCAGGAAAAATGGGGCGCGGCGATCAATCTGATCTTGCCGAATTTCAAAAATGGCAGCACGCATGTGAATGCCTCGGGGGCAGCGGTTGCGAAAAATGCGCCAAACCGCGACAATGCCGTGAAGTTTTTGGAATTCCTTGTGTCCGATGAGGGTCAGAAAATCTACACGGAAGAAAATTTCGAATATCCGGTCAAAGCGGGCGCAGAAATGCATCCGATCATCAAAGCTATTGGTGATTTAAAGCCGGATGCTTTGCCGCTCTCAGAGATTGCCAAGCACCGCAAGGCGGCCAGCATGATTATGGATCGGGTTGGTTTCGACAATTGAATCCATTTCGAACCATAAGAGCAGGTTTTGCAAATGGGACGGCAGGTTTGCCTGCCGTCTCTTTGCTTGTGGCTGTCTTGGTGGCCGCGCCTATTATTTCGCTTGGCATGGTGGCCGCGAAAGGATCAGGTGATCTTTGGCCGCATTTGGCGGCCTATGTCTTGCCGCAAGCCATCAGTGACACGCTGCTCTTGCTGATTGGCACGGGTGTGTTGGTGATTGTCATTGGCACAAGTGCGGCTTGGTTGGTGACGGCTTATGATTTCCCGGGCCGTGCGATCTTCCAATGGGCGCTTCTGCTGCCGCTGGCAATGCCAACCTATATTATCGCTTATGCCTATTTGGATTTGCTGCATCCCATTGGGCCTGTGCAATCGGCCTTGCGTGCTTTTCTTGGTTTGGCTTCGCCGCGCGATTTGATTCTGCCCGACATACGCTCAATGGGCGGGTGCATTTTGCTCTTCGGCTTTGTGCTCTACCCTTATGTTTATTTTTCGACGCGGGCCATGTTTGTCATGCAAATGGCCAATCTCGTCGAAGTGGGCCGCACTTTGGGTGCTGGCAGTTTTGGTATTTTTTGGCGCGTGGCTTTGCCGCTGGCGCGCCCCGCCATTGCGGTTGGTACATCACTCGCGTTGATGGATGCGCTCAATGATATTGGCGCGTCTGAATTTTTAGGGGTTCGCACCATGACAGTGTCGATTTATGCGACATGGGTCAATCGTTCCAATCTCCCCGGTGCAGCCCAAATTGCATTGATCATGTTGGCGCTGGTGATTGCGTTGATTTTGATCGAGCGTTTCGCGCGCCGTCGCCAATCTTACGCAGGCTCGGCGCAGCGCGCGCGCCGCCTCGTGCCAGAGCGTTTGCAGGGTACAAAGGCGATTGGCGCTTGGCTTGCTTGTTTCGTGCCGATCTTTTTGGGCTTTATTGCACCAGCTCTCTATCTCTGCGTGGAAGCTGTGGCGCGTTTGCGTTTTGCAGGGCTCTCGCCCTCGCTGCTCACGCAAATCGGCAATACGATTTTGATTTCAGCTTTGGCCACTTTCGTGTCTCTGGCTTTGGGCCTTGTTCTGGCTTTCACCGCGCGCATGATGCGCAATCGTTTCACCGATGTGATCTTGCGTGTGGCCAGTCTTGGCTATGCTTTGCCCGGCACGGTGCTCGCCATTGGTCTGCTTGGTCCGCTGGCTTTGATGGATGATGCGATTGGAGCCCTCTCTGAAATTTTGACGGGCCGCACCACAGGGCTTGTCATGTCAGCCAGTGGGGTTGCTTTGATCTATGCCTATGTTGCCCGCTTCCTCACCATTTCAACCGGCAATGTGGAGAGTGGCCTCTCGCGCCTGTCTTTGTCGCTTGATCATGCGGCGCGCACATTGGGGGAGAGTGCGGGTGGTGTATCGCGGCGCATTCACTTGCCTTTGATCTCGCCAGCTCTTGCCTCTGCGGCGCTCC
>CAWUNF010000103.1:0-5813 GCA_963923195.1 uncultured Hyphomicrobiales bacterium
TTATAGACCTCGTCCTTCACCGGGCAGGCATCGGCATCAATATAGAGGGTGATGGGGGTGGTCATGGGGTGGGGCGGGCTCTGGAAATGGTCTCTGGGGCTTTAGGAATCGTTCGCGCTTCGGCTATGATGGCCCCCATGATCGACTTCGACAAATCCTGGCAGGAGGCTGTGGAGCGTGCATCGGCGCTCGCCGAACAGGTGCGCCAACTCCAGGAAGAGGCCACCAATCTGGATGTGAAGCGCGATTTGTCCCGCTGGCTCGCCCGTTATGAGGCTTTGGCGGCTGAATTGCGTAACCTCCAGGAAGAAGCCAATCGGGGCGGTGGCTAAAGGTGGCTGATCGCGCTTGGAACTCCTGAAAGCCTCTGCTAATCAAGCCCATCTTCTCCGAAAGGTGAGGGCGTCAACGCCCCCAAGGGCCGGAGCAAGCCCCGATAATCAACAAGAGCGAGGATCCCATGCCGCATGACGCACCAACCCATTGGCACGAACCGAAAGCTGGCGAGATCGCTGGTCTGGGCAAGTTCAAGCGGCCGCCGATGCCCTATGACAAGTTCATCGAGTCGGAAGGCATCCCCTGCTACCGCAACATTGGCGTGCGCACGGTCCTCGACATTGAGCTGAAGCCTTGGAAGCGTCTGGGTGGTCGCGGCTCCTACATTCAATTGTTCGGCACGGAAGGCCTCTGGGGCTCTTACGTCGTCGAAGTGCCCGCAGGTGGCGCGCTGAATGTCGACAAGCATATGTATGAAAAAGTTGTCTTCGTTGTTGAAGGCCGTGGCTCCACCGAAGTTTGGTCGGGTGCTGCTGGCTCCAAGAAGCAAACTTTTGAATGGCAGAAGGGCTCGACTTTCTCGATCCCGCTCAATGCTTCGCATCGTTTCGTCAATGCGACCAACTCGCCAGCACTGCTCTATTGCGGCACGACGGCGCCGAATGTGATGAACCTGTTTGATAATACAAACTTCATCTTCAACAATGATTTCAATTTCACCGATCGTTATTCGGGCAATGACGATTACTTCAAGTCGGTGGAAGATGTGGAACCAGATCCGGTGCGCGGTCTGGCCATGCGCCGCACGAATTTCATTCCTGATCTCATCAATTGCGAATTGCCGCTCGATAATCGTCGCTCACCCGGCTATCGCCGCGTGGAGCCCTGGATGGCTGGCAACCGCTTTTATTTCTGGATCGGCCAGCATGAAACGGGCCGCTATTCCAAGGCGCATAAGCACATGTCGGCGGCCGTGCTGCTCTGCCTGAAGGGCAAGGGCTACACCTATACATGGCCCGCTGATGTCGCGGGTATGCGTCCGTGGGAAAGCGGCAACGAGCATCTCGTGAAGCGCCAGGATTACGAATACGGCGGTCTCGTTTCTGCTGCTCCCATGTCGGGCGACTGGTTCCACCAGCATTTCGGCATTTCGAAAGAGCCGCTGCGCGTCTCTGCATGGCACGGCCCGAACAACCAGCGTTCGCGCAAAGCAGGCCTGCCGGGCGAAGCGATTATGGATTACGGCGCGATCGACCTGAAGAAGGGCGGCTCGGCCATTCCTTATTGCGATGAAGATCCGCATCTGCGCAAGGAATTCGCCGCTCGCCTTGCGGCGGAAGGCGTGCAGTCGCGCATGCTGCCGGAATTCTACACGGATGCCGCAGCAGGCGACGCTGTCGGCAACGTCATGTAATCAGCATTTTTGCTGAAAGCCTTTGAAGCGCGGGCCTTATTGGTCCGCGCTTTTTTATTGGGGCACGATGCGATGAATTTGTGCGCGGCGGCTCATGGGCATGTCCCAATTTGCCTTGCGCTGGGTCTGGCTTTGTTCAACAGCGAGCTGGCGCACAGCTTTGAAAGAAATTTGGAACCGCCCGCAGGAGCCGCTGGGCGCGACTTCGCGGTTGAATTCATGCGCGGCTGGATCAGCGCAGCGTAAAGCCTGTCCCGATTGACACGACAGATAGCGGCAATTGCGACAGACACGTTCGTGGGCCGAAATTTTTTCATCCCTAGTCATGACACCAACCTCCTCGACTGTGATCATGCCAGAGAGGTTTTGCACTTTGGTGAGATAAGACCCCGATGATCCGCGGATGCATGTAAGTTTGGATTAAGCATGATCTTCACCTTGCGTGCGCTTTTTGTCGTCTTGCTTTGATCCTTCCGATGCGGGATGTTTGCATCATGCAAGATTGAGGGGTGGGCCATGAGTGCGGAACGCTGGAAGCATGATGGTGTGCGGGTGATCCCAGCCGGATCGCTAGATGGTGCAGGCGTGCCCTCAACCGCAGGCATGGATCGCAAAGCCGCCATTGATTTTGCGCGTGCCGGTGCACAGAAATTATGGGCTGGCACCGTCACCATTCATGCCGGTGCCAAGACAGGGGCGCATCATCATGGTCCGCTGGAGAGCGTGATTTACGTGGTGAAAGGCCGCGCGCGTATGCGCTGGGGCGACAGATTAGAATTCACCGCGGAAGCAGGTCCGGGCGATTTCATTTTTGTGCCGCCCTATGTGCCCCATCAAGAAATCAATGCGCGCGATGATGAGACGCTCGAATGCGTGCTCGTGCGCTCAGATGGTCAGGCAACATCCATCAATTTGGATATTGAGCCCGTTGAAAAGCCAACCGAAGTGCCGTGGGTTGATCCGATTCATCGATGATAGATTTTCTGGATTGCCACGTCGCGCGGTGCGCTCCTCGCAATGACGGGCTGTTAGCCCGTTAGCCCTCCAGCAAATTCCAGTCTTTCTCAACCGTGCCGGCAGCGATGCCCTTGCGCACGTAATAATTCCACATTTTCGCAACATGGTGCGGGCGATCTTCGAGCTTCAAAATCTGCTCAATTTCTTTCGCAGACAAAGGCACCGGCTTGGCGCCTGCATTCATCACTTGCAATTGCGCCTTGGCATTTTCTTCAAAATGCACCGCATCTGAAATGAGCGCTGGCAGGCTTTCTGCGACCAGCAAAAGCCCATGCGCGCGCATCAGCGCCACATGATGCGGGCCTAAGGTTGCCGCGAGTTCTTTGCCCTGTTGGGGATATTTAATGTGGCTTGGATCAGGATGGGTTGGAATGCCGCTCGCCCAACGCGTGGCTCGCGCGCGCATCGGCAAAAGCTGCACGCCTTCCATCATGGTGAAGGCAATGGCGAGATCGAGATGGCTGTGCAAAGTCGCCTGCACATCGGGGCGTGCGCGCATCGTTTCAATATGAATGGCTGTTTCAGACGGGGGCTTGCCATCGCCCTCAATCACCTTGCCATCGAAATCAACGGTGAGAATACGATCCGGCACAAGTTCAGCGCGGGAATCTGAGCGACGCTGCACCATCAGCGCATCTTGTCCCGGCACACGCACAGCAATATGGCCGCTATATTGAAGGATGCCCATATTTTCGCACATGCGCGTCACGGCGCAGAGTTCGGCAGCGAGGCGCGGCTTGCTGTTCAGCATGTTTCTCTCCCGTTTTTTCTTCTTATTTGACAAGAAAAACCGCCGGCCTTTTTTGGGCCGGCGGTTGAAAATTGCTTTAGACGACGATCTTGGTGCCCGTGCTCGCCGGGAAAATATTTTCCGGCTTCACATGCTTATGGGCAATGCCCTGCTGGTACGTATAGAGCAGCATTTGTTCCCAAGTGGCGCGGTTTTCTTCAATGCCGAAGGGGAATGTATCGCCCATCATGTCGCGCATGCGGCGCGCATAGGTCGGCAGCCAGGGCAGCGGATAGCGCGACACCGCCGGATCAAACAGGCGCTCAATGGAGCGGTTCTTCGATTCCTGGAAGGCGTTGAAGAGATTGCGCGGCACCCACGGATTTTCATCAACGATGGATTTCTTCATCGCAATGATATGCATGATCGGCCACACTTTCGTGCGCTCGAAATATTCTTCTTCCATTTCGAGATAATTCGGGAAGAGGCGCACCACATCCGGGTGACCTTCCAAGAAACATGTCGGCGGACGCGCGATAATCGCGCAATCAATCTCGCCCGAAGCCAGCATTTCCGAGAGCGACTTATCCGACACGCGGGTGAGCTTGAGGCCTTCCGGCAGGTTCAGCTCAACCTTTTCAATGCGGCCCGGTGCATTGGCACCTGCCTGATACCAATGCACATCCGTCAGCTTGACGCCGCAATCATTATGCATCCAACCGCGCATGTAGACGGCGGCCGAATGGGCCCATTCTGGCGAGCCGACGCGCTTGCCCTTGAGATCCTGCACCGTCTTAATGTTGGAATTCTTGTTCACATAGAAAGACGAGAAGCGGAACAGGCGCGAGCAGACGACGGGCAGGCCGACAATGTCGCAATCGTCGCGGGTGATCTGGGTTGAGAATTTCGCGAAAGAGAGTTCGCTGACATCGAATTCGCGGTTAAACGTCTGGCGGGCGAAGATTTCATGATGGCCCAGCGTCAGCCAATTGTGGTCAATGCCTTCGGCCTTCACGAGGCCCATGCGGAAATCGCGGAAATGATCGTAATCGGTCGTCGCGATGCTGAGTTTCAACTGGCTCATCTACCCACCCCTCCAAAGCTTGTTCCTTGCGGGTCTTGCGCCCAAGGGCGGACCGTCCCGGCTCTGATACATCAAAGCCTGCCGTGGGGGAATATGGGGGCGGGGCGCATTGCTCGCATGGCCTGCGCCCTTTATGCTTAGAAATCAGAAGAATCTGGCCTCACCGCCCATCAAGGAAACGCGCATGCTTCGTTGGTCTATCGCGACTGTCTCTATGGGGGGCACGTTGGAGGCGAAACTGGCCGCCGTGGCCCGCGCTGGCTTCCGTGCGGTCGAGATTTTCGAAAATGACCTGACCTTTTTCTCCGGCAAGCCGAAGGATGTGCGCGCCCGCTGCCAAGATTTGGGGCTGGAGATTATCGGCCTGCAGCCGATGCGCGATTTTGAAGCCATGCCCGAGCCGATGCGTGCCCGCAATTTTGATCGCGCTGAGCGCAAATTCGACCTGATGGAAGAATTGGGCACGCGTTTCCTCGGCATGTGCTCGTCTGTTTCGGAAGACAGTGTCGATGACAAGCATCGCGCCGCCGCTGATCTTGCAGAGCTTGCTGATCGCGCGGCGCAGCGCGGTTTTCGTTTAGGTTACGAGGCGCTGGCTTGGGGCCGTTATGTGAAGGATTGGATGCAGGCCTATGAATTGGTCTGCTTGGCCGACAAGCCCAATCTCGGCATCGTGCTCGATAGTTTCCATATTTGCGCGAATAAGAATCCACTTGCGCCGCTCGCTGATATTCCAGCGTCTCGCATCGGCCTTGTGCAGCTCTCCGACGCGCCCGGCATTTTGATGGATCCCATGTCGCTGTCGCGCCATCATCGTTGCTTCCCGGGGCAGGGCGATCACCCCGTGGCTGAGTTTTTGGATTGCGTGATGAAGACGGGCTATCGCGGCCCTGTCTCGCTCGAAGCGTTCAATGATCATTTCCGTGGCGCACCGGCCGCCATGATTGCGCAAGATGGGATGCGCGCTTTGCAAATTGCAGGCGAGCGTCTCGATAAGGATCGCGAGAAACAAGGCCTCGCGCCTTTGCGCATTGGCGTGCAATTGCCGGAAGCCTCAGCCATTGGCGGCATTGAATTTGTCGAATTCACCACCGGCTCGTCAGGCCCGAGTTCCTTCGTGCATTTGCTCGAAGGTCTTGGCTTCACGCGTGTGGCGCGTCACCGCTCAAAAGAAGTCGATCTCTATCGACAGAATGATCTGAACATTGTCGTCAATAGCGAGCAGGATGGCTTTGCTCATGCCTTCGGCCTGTTGCATGGCACATCCATGTGCGCTTTGGGCTTGCGCTTTG
>CAWUNF010000104.1:0-5795 GCA_963923195.1 uncultured Hyphomicrobiales bacterium
TAAAAAATCATCGCGCTGCGCGCCGCGCAAAATGGCTGGCGCAAATGCTGTTTCAATATGCGGCAAAAGGTCTGCGTTTTGGGTCATGTGATGGAAGGGCTGACGTGAGAAAGAAGGGCCAAGGCCCGTCATCTGGTCAGTCGCAGGCCCTCCTCTTGAAACACCCAAAGCTTAAGCCCCTCGCGCAGCGAATCTCTGCGCGCGCAAGCACTCTGAAAGATAAAACAGAAAGGGGCTGAATGGCACCTGAATAGGGGCTTTTTCCGCCCTCTATGCCCGGTCAAATCCAGCGATAGGCGCCCGCCTCAAAAACAAGCACCCGCCCCTGCCAAATCTCGCAAATGGGCGCGCGTTCTGTAGGCACATTGCTCAACATATGGAGCAGGCAGCGCGCCACACCGCCATGTGCGACAGCCACAGTGTCTTGCGTGAGGGAAGCCAGCCAAGGCGTGAGGCGCTGTGCGCACATGGCATAGCTCTCACCGCCGGGTGGCTGCATGTGCCACTTATCGGCTTCACGTGCGCGGGCGCCCTCAGGGTCACGCTGCTGCACTTCAGGCCAAGTCAGACCTTCCCATTGGCCGAAAGTGATTTCGATCAAAGCCTCTTCGAGACGATAGGCGAAAGGATCAAGGGAAAGCGCGCCGCGTGCGAGCTCCATCGTGCGGCGCGCGCGCGTCATCGGTGAGCAAACAAAGTCATAAGCTGCAAGAGCTTCTGGCGTGCGGCCAAGAATACGCCCGATCACGCGCCCTGCTTCTTCCGATTGCGCAAGGCCTTTGGCATTGAGGGGAATGTCATGGCGGCCCTGCAGACGACCTTCCGCATTCCAATCGGTTTCACCGTGGCGCAAAAAGATCAGACGATGGGGCAGTTCGAAGATCATGGGCGCTCAGTCAGATCATGTCCTGTCTCATGCGCCCGCTCAATCTTTCAGTCTTTGCCGACTGTAATATCCGGCGCAGATGGGTTTTTCATGCCAACCACATGATAGCCCGCATCGACATGCAGAATTTCACCCGTCATGCCCTTGGACATGTCGGAGAGAAGGAAAGCGGCTGTTTCGCCCACTTCTTCAATTGTCACAGTGCGACGCAGCGGCGCATTATATTCGTTCCACTTGAGAATATAGCGGAAGTCGCCAATGCCAGAGGCAGCGAGCGTCTTGATTGGGCCAGCGGAAATGGCATTCACGCGAATATTCTTTTCGCCCAAATCAGCCGCCAGATAACGCACGGATGCTTCGAGCGCTGCCTTAGCGACGCCCATGACATTATAATGGGGCATCCATTTTTCAGCGCCATAATAAGAAAGCGTCAGCAGCGAACCGCCATCGCTCATCAGCTTTTCTGCGCGCTGCGCAACCGCCGTGAAGGAATAGCAGGAGATATTCAGCGATTTGTTGAAATTCGCCTCAGACGTGTCGACATAGCGACCCGTCAGCTCGTCCTTGTCTGAGAAGGCAATGCAATGGACGACGAAATCAATCTTGCCCCAGAGGCGCTGCACTTCCCCAAAGACCGCATCAATGGAAGCGCCATCGGTGACATCACATTGGCCAACCACATGCGCGCCAAGTTCCGCGGCGAGCGGGCGCACGCGCTTTTCCAGCGCTTCGCCTTGGAACGTGAAGGCGAGTTCCGCGCCCGCATCATGCGCCGCCTTGGCAATGCCCCAGGCAATCGAACGATTATTGGCGACGCCCATCACGAGGCCGCGCTTGCCGGCGAGAATGCCGGAGGAATGGGGGGCTTGGGTCATAGAAATCCTGACGGAAACGGGTGCCATTGGCGCTTGTTACACCGGCGGCACGGCTCATTTTCAAACTCTCCCCGCGTTTAAGGGAGGCTTAGCCCGAAGGCAAGCACTCCCGCGCCGCCCGCGGACCCTCCACAGGCTTGGGGATGAGGCCGCAAAAAGCCCTAGGCAAAGAGCTAAGTGTTTGCTAAAGTACTTTCATTGATCATGAATTCGATTTGAAGAGATTATTCTTTGCCATTCGCTCCGAGCCTTTCAGCCCTTCTCCCCCGTCTGCGCCGCTTTGCGGCGGCCCTTTGTGTGACCTCGCGCGAGCGGGCTGATGAATGGGTCTTGCGCGCTCTCAAAGAGCTTTCGTACGACCCGCCTGCGCCAAGTGAGGCCGATTGGTATTTTTGGGCCCGGGCGCATTTGATCCATCTGGCGGAGGCGAGCCCGAAGATTCCGCGCGCGCCTCAAGCACCCCTACCCCCGCTGGAAGCCGCCTTGCTGGATCTGCCGCTTGGTCATCGCGCGGCCCTTCTCCTCGTCACACTGGAAGGCTGTTCTTATGAGGAGGCGGCGCGCCTATGCGGGATCAGCCGGGCGGTTTTCGTGAGCCGTCTCACATCAGCGCGCCACATGCTCGCGCATTTTCTAGCGGAGCGTCAGCAGGGCATGGAACAAGCCCCCTATTTGCGATTGGTGAAATCATGAGACAGCGCACCATTACAGATGCTGATCTCTGCGCTTATCTTGATAATGAAGCGCCCGCCGCGCGTGTGAGCGAAATTGCAGCCGCAACCCAAGACAATCGCGAGCTGCGCAACAAATTGAAAGCTTGGCGTGCGCAAGATCAATGGTTGCGCGCGCTTTTTGCCCCTGTTGCACAAGAGCCCGTCCCAAATTTTCTGACGCAAGATTTTGCAAACCCGCGCGCGCCAGCTCTGCTCCATGAGCAAGACAAGATGCCAAGCCTTGCCCATCCAAAAGATGAAACGCTGATGTGGAAAATGATCGCCCTGACGCTCGGCATTTTGCTCTTTGCCACGGCGCTTTATGCCAGCGGCCTCATTCCCAGCACATCACGTGGCACGATGATCACAATTGAAAAGATCAAAGATCAGCCGAGATCTTTGCGCGGATCATAGGGGCGCGTAGCGGCCCAATGGCGCATCAAATCTTCGAGTTCGGCTGAGGGTTGATCGGGCATGATGACGCGTGGCGTGACCAAAAGATCGCCCGCCGCTTTGCCCTCAGATGCCGGAAGACCCTTGCCGCGCAGGCGCATTGTCTTGCCACCTGTCACGCCAGCCGGCAGCGACATTTCCACTTTGCCCGATAAAGTTGGCACTTGCACTTTGCCACCCAGCACCGCTTCATAAAGCGTGATTGGCAAATCCAAACGCAAATCCTGTCCCTCGACACGGAAATAAGGATGACGCGCGATTTTCACCGTGATCATGGCATCACCCGCAGGCGCGCCACCAACACCCGCATGGCCTTGGCCTTTGAGGCGAATTTGCTTGCCATCTTCCATGCCCGCAGGAATGGCGACATCAAGCGTTTTGCCATTGGGCAATGACACGCGAACGCTTGTGCCTTGCACAGCATCCGGCAAAGAAATGGTCACAGTCTCGGCGACATCTTTGCCGCGTTGGGCTTGTCCGGCTTGCTGACGACCCCGGCCTCGGCCCCCAAACAGATCGAAAAAGTCGCTGGCATCAAAACCACCGCGACCTGCGCCGCCGCCGGCCTGACCGAAAGGTGAGCCGCCCATATTAAATTCGAAATGTTCGAACGGATTGCCACCGCCCGCGCCACCGCGACGGAAGGGACCGCCTGCGCCAAAACCCTCAAAACCGCGCGGCTTGCCATCAGCATCAATCTCGCCGCGATCAAATTGCGCGCGCTTTTTATCATCGCCCAGAATTTCATAGGCTGAAGAAACTTCTGCGAATTTCTCCTGCGCTTTTGGGTCGCCCGTATTCTGATCGGGATGATATTTTTTGGCGAGCTTGCGGAATGCCTTTTTCACCTCGTCGGCCGACGCCGACTTGGGCACGCCAAGCACTGAATATGGATCACGCATGAATGAGCCCAATTAGTCCCCGCCCCTTCAGGCACGGGGGTGTTCGTCTCAGACCTTTATGTGGGTGTCATGGGCCCAAGTGCAAGGCCGAAGCGGGAAAGGGCTTAAAAAACGCCGTTAAGGGCCCCCTGTCAGCCCTGTGCGGGCGCCCTACCTCTCTGATAGACTTGGCGCAACTCAGCCAGAAGCGCCCCGCTCAGGATAAGACCCAGCCAATGACCGCCGATTTTATTGATGCCGCCGAACCTTTCGCCCTTTTCGAACATTGGTTTGCTGAAGCCAGCGCGAAAGAAATCAACGATCCAAATGCCATGTGTCTGGCCACCGTCGATCAGCATGGCCTGCCCGATGCACGCATGGTTCTGCTGAAAGGATTGGAGCCGCGCGGCTTTGTTTTCTACACCAATAGCGAAAGCGCCAAGGGCGTCGAACTTTCACACAATATGAAAGCGGCGCTGATCTTTCATTGGAAGTCTTTGCGTCGCCAAGTGCGCGTGCGCGGCCCGGTGGAAATGGTAACATCACAAGAGGCCGATGCTTATTTTGCCTCGCGCCCGCGCGACAGCCGCATTGGTGCATGGGCAAGCCAGCAATCGCGCCCCCTCGAAACACGTTTCGCTTTGGAAAAAGCCGTCGCCCGCGAAGCCGCCCGCTTTGGTCTGGGAGACGTGCCGCGCCCGCCCCATTGGAATGGCTATCGCATTCGCCCCGTGCAGATTGAATTTTGGCATGATCGCCCCTTCCGCCTGCATGATCGCGTGACCTTTTTCCGCGATGCGCCGGATGGTGAATGGCGCAAGGAGCGGCTCTATCCGTGAGCCGGCTTTATCCAGATCGGCCGATTCTGGCCGCCAGCATTGCTGTTTTTCGTGCGGGACACGTATTGCTGGGTTTGCGCAAAAACCCGCCTGCGGTTGAAGTCTTTTCGCTCCCCGGCGGCGTGGTGGAATTGGGCGAGCGTTTGGAAGACGCCGCTTTGCGCGAACTTTTTGAAGAAACGGGCGTGACCGCGAAAATTCTCGGTTTTGTCGGACATACACAAGTCATCGAAAAAGATGAGGCGGGCAAAGTGCGCCGCCATTTCATTGTCGCAAGCTTTGCGGCCCATTGGCTGAGTGGCGAAGGCACGCCCTCCGCTGAAGCGCCGCAGCTCAAGTGGATTGATCCGCAAAATTTGGGCGATCTGCCAGTGACGCCCAATCTGCCCCATATTCTGGCCGAGGCGGTGAAACTTATCGGCCAAGCAGAGAAAAACACGGGCCGACACGCTTGAGAAGTGAACGCGCTGCGCGGGTAGGTTGTGCGCGTTAACCTTTCCATAAGACATGTGTCGCAGCGGAAGGCGGAGCAGGCTAATGTCCCGCCCGACATGGACAGAGCTTTTATCTCCTCACTCATTGAAGACCCGGACACGGCCGAGAACCGCCGCGAGGCGCTCGGCTTCGTCACGGATGCTTTTGCCGAAGCCATTATGGCTGGCGTTGAGAGCGAGGATTTCGCCCATGCCGCGCTGTTTGCCGCCTTGCAGGAGCTGGTTGTGCTTCATGGCGAGGAATTGGCCGCCATTTTTGCCAAAAAATTGCCCGAGCGCATTTTATCCGGCGAATTTTCCCTGACCCATCGCCACTAAAACCCAAACTTGAGACTTGCTTGACCCTTGCTTAACCCTTGCGTGCGCCCATCGCGCGCTTAAGTAAGATGTATCGCCAGTGTCTTAGGAGCCCTTTGCCATGCCATCAGCTTTTCTCGACGATCGCGCTGTGCTGCGCATCTCGGGAGCCGATGCGCGCTCCTTTCTGCAAGGGCTCGTCACCTGCAATATGGACAAAGTCACGCGCCATGAGGCGGGCTTTGGCGCACTTCTCACCCCGCAGGGCAAAATCCTCTTCGACTTTCTGATCGCTGAAGATGACAACGGCTTTTGGCTCGACACGGCTGCTGCGCAAGCAGAGGCCCTCGCCAAACG
>CAWUNF010000105.1:0-5782 GCA_963923195.1 uncultured Hyphomicrobiales bacterium
CAATGGATCTCACCGTGATTGATGTGACCGATGTGCCGGAGGCCGAGCTGAAGGGGGCGACAGCCAAGCTGCTCTGCGATGAGATCACGGTGGATGATCTGGGCCTGCGCTCCGCCACAATCGGCTATGAAATTCTGACCCGCTTGGGCGCCCGCTATCACCGACGCTACGTCTAACCCCTTTTCTGGATCGCGGCGTCGGCCGTCGGCCGTCAAATTCTGTCACCCCTCAAAAGACGCCTCTAGCCAAAGCGCGTTTGTTCTGGTATTGTTCTCATCTGAATCGAGCGATGAGAGGCGTGCCGCATGGCCAAGGTCCGATCCCAATTTGTCTGCCAAAGCTGCGGGGCTTTAAGCCAGCGCTGGGTCGGTCGCTGCGAGGCCTGTGGCGAGTGGAATTCCATCATTGAAGAGACGGCCTCGGCCGGCATTGGCGCGCAACAGGCCATTGGCGCACGCAAGGGCCGCGTCTTTGCGCTGGAAGGCTTGGATGGCGAGAACAAGCCCGCCCCGCGCATTGTAACGGGCATTGGCGAATTGGACCGTGTGACGGGGGGCGGCTTTGTTCCAGGTTCCGTGCTGCTGCTGGGTGGTGAGCCCGGCATCGGCAAATCGACTTTGCTCATTCAAAGCTGTGCGACGCTCGCCAATCAGGGCCATCGCGTTGTCTATATTTCGGGCGAAGAAGCCGTGGCGCAAGTGCGGTTACGGGCGGAACGTTTGGGCCTTGCCAAATCGCCCGTTGAACTCGCCGCTGAAACCAGTGTCGAAGATATTATCGCCACTCTGTCGCAAGGCGCGCGACCTGCCTTGGTGGTGATTGACTCGATACAAACCATGTGGACCGACAAGGTTGAAGCCACGCCCGGCACAGTGACGCAAGTGCGCGGCGCAGCGCAGGCTTTGATCCGCTATGCAAAAACCTCTGGGGCGACGGTCATTCTTGTGGGTCACGTCACCAAGGATGGACAAATTGCAGGGCCACGTGTGGTCGAACATATGGTTGATGCAGTCGTCTCATTTGAAGGCGATGGTGGCCACCACTTCCGTATTCTTCGCGCGGTGAAAAATCGTTTTGGCCCGACCGATGAAATCGGCGTTTTTGAAATGACGGGGCTTGGCCTCTCCGAAGTGTCCAACCCATCGGCTTTGTTTCTGGCGGGGCGTGATGCTTCAGCTCCCGGTGCCGCGGTCTTTGCGGGCATGGAAGGCACAAGGCCTGTGCTGGTTGAAATTCAAGCACTCGTGGCCCCCTCTTCGCTCGGCACCCCGCGCCGGGCAGTGGTGGGCTGGGACTCGTCTCGCCTCTCAATGGTGATTGCGGTTTTGGAGGCCCATGCTGGGGTCAGGCTTGGCCAGCATGATGTCTATCTGAATGTGGCGGGGGGCTTGAAAATCGGCGAGCCTGCGGCTGATTTGGCGGCCGCTGCCGCCCTTGTCTCCTCGCTGACAGGTGCGCGCCTGCCCCCTGACACGGTGTTTTTTGGCGAAATCGGTCTCTCGGGCGCCATTCGCCCTGTGGTTCATGCGGGATTGCGTCTCAAAGAGGCCGCCAAGCTCGGCTTTGCCAGTGCTGTGGCGCCAACGCCTGCGCGTGAGGGTGAGGCGCCAGCCATTCCGACACGGGCCTGCGGCCATATTTCGGCCCTTGTGGCCGATATTGCGGCGGGCAGCACGCAAGAGCGGGAGCGCCCGCGACCCAAAGCTGTCCCAGCGTGAGTTGTGAGCAGGTGCGGCTCAAGGGGTGACGGAACTGAAGTCCTTGGGCTATAGAGGGCGCGCGCGGGTGATCCCCCCGCGTCTCTTTTGAGTCGCGCTAGCCGTCTAAGGCCTTTGAAATCATGCCCTCTTATCTCGATCTTGGACTGATCATTATCGTCCTGATCTCGGCCTTGCTTTCGATGTTGCGCGGCTTCACGCGTGAAGTGCTGGCTATTGCCTCTTGGGCCATTGCCGCCTTTGCCGCTTACCAATTCCATCCGCTGCTTTTGCCAACGATGAAAAATTACATTGGCAAAGAACAATTGGCGCTAGCGGCTGCTGTGGCTGCGATTTTCTTCGGCACGTTGATTGTCGTGTCGATCATTACGGTCAAACTCTCAGATGTGATTTTAGACTCGCGCATTGGCGCGCTGGATCGCTCTTTGGGTTTTGTCTTTGGCGCCGTGCGTGGGCTCCTGCTCTGCGTTGTCGCTTTCTATTTTTACTCTTGGCTCGTGCCGCCGAAAAACCAGCCTGACTGGATCAAGACCTCGCGCACAGCCCCGATCCTGACCGTCACTGGCGAGGGCCTCTTGGCCATGCTGCCGGATGATCCAGAAGGGATTATGAAATCATTTCGTCGCCCAAAAGGTGACGAGCCCGTGCCGGAAGAAAATGTCCCGCCTGCCACGTCCCAACCGGGGCGTCGCACGTAAACAGGCCTGACGGCATGAAGCTCCCCCCGCGCGGATATGCGCATGTGACAGGGGCAGCGGCAGGATTTATGAACGGGCGTGCCGCGCGAGCAGCACGCCACAGGCCCGATGGTCCGATGGAGAGAGTCATGGTGAGCGCAGCCACATCTGCGGACGATTTCGATCTCGACGGCGACCGTTTGCGTGAAGAATGTGGCGTCTTCGGCATATTCGGCCATCCCGAGGCGGCGGCCATTACGGCACTGGGCCTTCATGCGCTTCAACATCGTGGACAAGAAGCAGCAGGCATTGTCGCTTTTGACGGCAAGCGCTTTTCCTCTGAGCGACGCTTGGGCCTCGTTGGCGATCATTTCTCCAATCGCAATTTGATTGAACGTCTGCCGGGCAATGCGGCCATTGGCCATGTGCGCTATTCAACGACGGGCGAAACCATTTTGCGCAATGTGCAGCCGCTCTTTGCCGAACTCGACACAGGCGGCTTTGCGGTGGCGCATAATGGCAATCTGACGAATGGCCTGACTTTGCGCCGCGACCTCATCAAAGAAGGCGCGATTTATCAATCAACCTCTGACACGGAAGTGGTGCTGCATCTGGTGGCACGCTCGCGCAAAGCCAAAATTCTCGATCGCTTCATTGAAGCGCTCCGCCAGATTGAAGGCGCTTATTCGCTGGTTGGCCTGTCGAATAAAAAGCTGATTGGTGCGCGTGATCCACTGGGCATTCGCCCGCTTGTGCTGGGTGAACTCGACGGTTGCTATATTCTGGCCTCTGAAACCTGTGCACTTGATATTATCGGTGCGCGTTTCGTGCGCGATATTGAAAATGGCGAAGTGGTGGTGATTTCGGAAAGCGGCGTTGAGAGCCACAAGCCCTTCCCGCCCATGCCGATGCGCCCTTGCATCTTTGAATATATTTATTTTGCGCGGCCGGATTCTTATGTGCATGGACGCCATGTCTATGATGTGCGCAAAAAGATGGGCGCAGAACTCGCGCGTGAAGCCCCGGTCGAGGCCGATGTCATTGT
This sequence comes from uncultured Hyphomicrobiales bacterium, assembly GCA_963923195.1. Lineage (GTDB taxonomy): Bacteria > Pseudomonadota > Alphaproteobacteria > Rhizobiales > Beijerinckiaceae > Terripilifer. Next base: position 3,441 of record CAWUNF010000105.1, read on the forward strand.
GCCCGTGCCTGACTCAGGTGTGCCAGCCGCCATTGGCTATGCGCAGACTGCTGGCATTCCGTTTGAGCTTGGCATTATTCGCAATCATTATGTGGGCCGCACATTCATTCAGCCGACCCAAAGCGTGCGTGAATTGGGCGTGCGCATGAAACATTCGGCCAATCGCTCCGTGATTGAAGGCAAGCGCATTGTGCTGATTGATGACTCGGTTGTGCGTGGCACGACATCCGTCAAAATTGTGCGCATGATGCGCGAGGCTGGCGCAAGGGAAGTGCATTTCCGCATTTCCTCGCCACCGATCACCCATCCTGATTATTACGGCATTGATACGCCTGAACGCGAAAAGCTTTTGGCCGCGACCCATTCGCTCGAAGAAATGCGCCAATATATGGGTTGTGACTCGCTGGCTTTCATTTCCGTTGACGGCATTTACCGCGCAATGGGCTATGAAAAACGCGATCCCGTGCGTCCGCAATTCACCGATCATTGCTTCACGGGCGATTATCCAACGAACCTCACCGATGTGCGTGGCGAGACGCCGCGCCAGCAGCTTTCGCTGCTTGCCGAAACGGGCTGATGATCCATGTCTGACCATTTGAAGGGGCGCATCGCGCTGGTGACGGGCGCCTCGCGCGGGATTGGTCGCGCGGTTGCGCTCGAACTCGCACGCCAAGGCGCGCATGTGATTGCGCTGGCCCGCACACAAGGCGCGCTTGAAGAGCTTGATGATGAGATCCGCAAGCTTGGCGGTGAAGCCACCCTCGTTCCTTGCGATTTGAAAGATGTTGACGCTTTGGACCGCTTAGGTGCGGCCATTTATGAGCGCTGGAAAAAACTCGATATTCTGGTCGCCAATGCTGGCATTTTGGGCCCCATCACGCCGATCTCTCATATTGATCCGCCGAAATGGGATGAAGCCTTGCAGGTGAATGTCACTGCCAATTATCGCCTCATTCGCTCGCTGGATATATTGTTGCGCGCATCAGATGCCGGGCGTGCAGTCTTTGTGTCGTCAGGCGCGGGACACAAGGCGATTTTCGATCCCTATCGCGCCGCTTATTCGGTGACAAAAGCTGCACTTGAAGCTTTGGCGCGCACTTATGCGGCTGAGACGGCCACAACCTCGCAGGTCAAAGTCATGGTCGCCAATCCCGGCCCCTTGCGCACGAAAATGCGCGCGGCTGTGGCGCCCGGTGAAGATCCAATGAGCCTGCGCACGCCAGAAGAATTTGCGCCTAAGGTCGCCATGCTTTGCGCACCGCAATGGACGCAGACCGGCAAACTCTATGAATTTCCAACAGACAGCGTGAAGAGCTTTCAAGCACCAGCTTAAACTAGCGGCGCTTCTTTCCTTCATAGGGATTTTTCGGCATCCGCTTGGTGATGCGGATTGGCACGCCTTTCAGATCAAATGTCTCGCGCAGACCATTGATCAAGAAACGCTCATAGCTTGTTGGCAATTCATCGAGCTGATTGCCGAAAATCACAAAATGGGGCGGGCGCGCTTTGGCCTGCGTCATATAACGAATTTTGATGCGCCAGCCCGAGACTGCTGGCGGCGGTGTTTTTTCAATCACGCCCGACAGCCAGCGATTAAGCTTGCCTGTTGAAATGCGGCGGTTCCATGTTTCATGGACGCGAATAATGGCTGCTTGAAATTTGTGAAGCCCCTGCCCGGTGAGGCCCGACACCGGCACAACAGGCATGCCCTTGACCTGCGGCAAAAGACGATTGGCTTCTTCGCGCAGCTCTTGCAGTTTCACTTGATCATTCACCAAGTCCCATTTGTTGAGACCAATCACCAGCGCACGACCCTCGCGCGCAACGAGATCAACAATGGTGAGATCTTGTTTTTCAAATGGGATGGTTGCATCGAGCAAAACCACGACGACTTCGGCAAAGCGCACAGCGCGCAAAGCATCAGCGGCCGCGAGTTTTTCGAGCTTATCAACGACATTGCCGCGTTTACGAAGGCCTGCCGTATCAAATAATTTCACTTTGCGAAGCGCACCGTCAGCCAATGTCCATTCTGTCTCAACAGAAATGGAATCGCGCGTAATGCCTGCTTCAGGCCCAGTGAGCAGACGCTCTTCACCCAAAATGCGATTGAGCAAAGTGGATTTGCCCGCATTGGGGCGCCCCACAACAGCAATGCGCAAAGGCTTGGTAATGTCGAGCTCAGTGCCGTCCTCTTCATCGTCGAAGATTTTTTCTTCGTCGATGTCATCTTCCTCATCGGCGATGAGATATTCTTCCGGCATGGCGGCGCGGATCGCATCATAAAGCTCGCCCAAACCTTCGCCATGTTCGGCAGAAATGGCGATCGGATCGCCAAAGCCCAG
>CAWUNF010000106.1:0-5772 GCA_963923195.1 uncultured Hyphomicrobiales bacterium
GGCGTGTTGGATGTGCGCGCCAAAGTCTTGCGCCCGGTCAGTGCATTGAGCAGCGAGGATTTGCCGACATTGGAGCGCCCGGCGAAAGCAATCTCAACAGGGCCCATTGGCGGCAGGCCATCAATTTTGGCTGCCGCCCAGATGAATTCGCAATTGCCCGCAAACAGCTTGCGGCCGCGTTCAAACAGTTCGGGGTCGCTCTCGCTCACGCCGACTTCTTCTTGCCGAAGAGGCCTGCGAGATTATCCCACAATTCCACCTTCACGCCGGCGCGCTTCATGATGAAATATTGTTGGGTCACGGAGAGCAGATTGTTCCACGTCCAGTAAATGACGAGGCCTGCTGGGAATGTGCCGAGCATGAAGGTGAAGATGATCGGCATCCAAGTGAACATTTGCTTTTGAACCGGATCGGTTGGTTCCGGATTCATCTTCATCTGCACAAACATGGAAATGCCCATTGCCAGCGGCCAAATGCCAATGGCGAGGAAATGGCCAACAACTGGCAGCACTGTCGGATCAAACGGCAAGAGACCGAAGAGATTGAACATGGTCGTCGGATCGGGCGCCGACAAATCCTTGATCCAGCCGAAGAAAGGCGCATGGCGCATTTCCAGCGTGATGAAGATCACTTTGTAGAGGCCGAAGAAGACGGGGATCTGCACAATCACCGGCAAGCAACCCGCAACCGGATTGATCTGCTCGCGCTTATAAAGCTCCATCAATTCTTGCTGCTGCTTCTGCTTGTCATCTTTGAAGCGCTCGCGGATCAGCGTCATTTCTGGCTGCACCGCCTTCATCTTCGCCATCGACAGATAAGAACGATTAGCAAGCGGGAAGAAGACAGCCTTCACAATCACAGTGACAATGAGGATCGCCACACCGAAATTGCCGACAACATGATAGATCATGTCGATGAGCTTAAAGAGCGGCTTGGTGATGAAATAGAACCAACCCCAATCGATCATCAGATCGAAATTCTTAATGCCGAGCGTCGTCTGATAATTATCAATCGAACGGACTTCTTTCGCGCCAGCAAAAATGCGCGTCGTTGTCACATCGGCTGTTGCGCCAGATTCAATCGTGCGCGCATCTTCCAGCACGAATGTCTGGTAGCCACGGCTAGGGCCTTGCGGGCCAAAGGCCGAGAAGCGGCCGCCATATTTCACATCTTGCGCGGGCACGATGGCAGTTGCCCAATATTTGTCGGTAAAGCCGAGCCAGCCAGATGTGCCTTCGGCAAGCTTCATGGCCTGCGTTTCTTTTTCAATGGCATCATAGGTGAGTTCAATCACGCGGCTGTCGCCAACCACGCCGAGCAGACCTTCATGCAAAACAGCATAGCCGTCTGTCTTGGGCTTGCCGATGCGCGTAATGGCAGCGAAAGGCTGCAATGTAATTGCTGCACCCGACTTGTTCTCAATCGTTTCTTTCACGGAGAACATGTAGCGGTCATCAACCGAAATGTTGCGCTTGAAGATGAGGCCATTGCCATTGTCCCATGTCAGCTCAACCGGCTTGCCAACGCTGAGCGTCGTGCCATTGGCTTTCCAAACGCTGTTCATGTCGGGCAGAGCGATGGCGCTACCAGCCGCTGCGCGGAAGCCTGTTTCCGCATAATAGGCATGGGTTGAGCCAACGGGCGCGAAGAGTTCAATCATCGCGCTTTTGGGATCAATCGTGTCGCGATAATTTTTCAGCGACACATCATCAATCACGCCGCCTTTCAGCGCGATGGAGCCAGCCAGTGCTGGCGTATCAATGGTGATGCGGGGTGAGAGCGGCAAAGCCTCAGCGCGCGTGCGGGCCACTTGCGCGGTTTGTGCCGTGGCATTTGGTGTAGCACCTGGATTGACGGAAGCAGCGGGCGCGCTCGGCGTGGCAGCGGTGGAAGCTGCCGGCGCATTCGCTGTTGCGGGCGTCTGCGTGCTTTGCGCTGCTTGCTGCGTCTGGCGCTGCTTTTCCATCGGCGCGCCGTAAAAATAATTCCACCCGAACAGGACCAGCATCGACAGGCCGATGGCGAGGAAGAGATTCTTTTGTTCGCTGCTCATGTGTTTTGGGCCTGATGAGTGTCAGTGGTTGTTTTGGAAAGTCGACGATCCATACGCGCAATCAATGCGCCCAGTTTCTCTGTCAGATCGACGAAGCGGAGGGAAAGACATTCGCGCCGTGCAATGATCACATAATCGCAAGCAGGGCTATTGGGCGAAGTGCCGCGTGTCACAGAAGGTTCACGCAAAGCCGCACGCAGACGCCGACGGATGCGATTGCGCTCCACCGAATTGCCAGTCTTTTTGGTGACAGTGAGGCCGAAGCGACGGCTTTCATGTGGCGCAACTTCGGATCGCAATTTTGCTTGCAAAGTGAAGGCGGCCTCATGAAGGCGCTGGCCCTTGGCGACGGCGAGGAATTGCTGGCGCTCTGTCAGCCGCCCATGAACCGTCAAGGACTGGGCGACTGAGGATGATGTGCGGGCCGATGCGCCGACAGATCCGCCATTTTGGCCTGTCATATGGGTCGGCCCCCTGAACGCGAGCCCCGAAGGGGTCTCGTATTAGGCCGAGAGGCGCTTGCGGCCGCGGGCGCGACGAGCAGCGATCACACGACGACCACCAACAGTGGCCATGCGGGCGCGGAAGCCGTGGCGGCGCTTACGCACCAGTTTGGATGGTTGATATGTGCGCTTCACAGATATGCTCCAATACTGAGGGAACAGGTAAAAGTGCCTTATTTTCAGGCGCTTAGATCAGTTCCAAACGGTTCAAGAAGGGCGCCGGATCCAAATCCACCAAAATGCCTTGCGGCATAGGGGATTGGACGACGTCGGCGCTGGCCGAATTCGCTGGCGCGCATATAGGGGCAGAGCCGTGGCGAAGTCAATTGATGATCGCTGGATTGTGGAGGGTTTCGGACCTGCTCGCGCCGTGCCAGATTAGGCGCCTCAACCAAGAACAAGCCCCTTCAAGGGGGCCGGGAGGAGACCAAGCATGAGCAACGCCCCAGAGCGTCAACCCGTACCCATTCGCCGCATTGTCACAGGCCATGATTCCGATGGCCGGGCGACGGTTTTGATTGATGAGGTCGCCACCAATACCAAAAGCACCCGGCCCGGCCAGTTTTCGACCCTGCTTTGGTGCACGGATGATGCCCCGGCCACCATGCCTGTCGGGCTCGATGCGGAAGATATGGGCGAGCGCAAGCTTGGCACCTATCCGCCCGAAAAGGGCACCCGTTTCATGATTGCCGAATATCCCCCCGGCAATATGCCCCGCCGCCACCGCACAGAGACCATTGATTATATTATCGTCCTCTCGGGCGAGATCGAAATGGACCTCGACGGCGATGAAAAGGTCACGATGGGCCCCGGCGATGTCATGATCCAGCGTGGCACCTATCACGCCTGGCGCAATAAGGGGCCGGATGTCTGCCGCATGGCCTTTGTTCTGGTGGATGCCGAGCCGCTCGGCATTGGCGATCCGGTGCTGCGCGGCGAGGGGGTCAGCGCCCGCGTTAAGCACGATTGAGCTAAAAGGCTTCGCATCCCAGCGCCTCGCTTGCTACAAGCGGGGCGCTTTTCATTTTGGCAGAGGGTGAGACCCGTGAGCAGGACCGGACAAAGCATGGCCGCAGGGCTAGAGACGACAGGACGGCGTGAGGCCGTGCTGGCGCATCTCGTTGCTGCCGGTTTTGCGCGCACGGAGCCTGCCATTCTCCAGCCGGCCTCCGTCTTTTTGGATTTGGCGGGCGAGGATATTCGCGGCCGCATTTATCTAACAAGCGATGCGTCAGGTGCCGAATATTGTCTGCGCCCAGAATATACGATCCCCGTGTGCCGCGATTATTTGGCGAGCGCGAAAGCGGGCAAGCCTGCGAGCTATTCTTATCTCGGTCCCGTGTTTCGCTTTCGTGCAGGCACAGCCTCTGAGCAATATCAAGCAGGCCTTGAATCTTTTGGTCGCACAGATCGTGAAGCCGCTGATGCTGAAGTCATGGTGATCGCGCTGGAATCGGCTGAACAGGCTTTGGGTCGCAAACTTTCTGTTCGCATTGGTGATGCGGGCCTCTTCGCGCGTCTGCTTGAGGCGCTCGATCTGCCGCCCGTGTGGTTGCGCCGCATTCGTCGTGGCCATGCTTTGGGCCAAGATCTGTCGAAGATTTTGGATCGCGAAGATCATGGTTCGACAGCCGATCATTCCGGTGTGTTGGCTGCTTTGGCTGGCGCTGACCGCAATGGCGCGCGCGCACTCGTGCAAGATTTGCTCTCCATTGCAGGCATATCTTCCGTGGGCGGTCGCTCAGCCAATGAAATTGCCGAGCGTTATTTGGAGCAGGCCTCAGCCCAAGCGGGCGGCGGCGTGACGCCAGAAAAGCGCGCCATTCTGGAAAGCTTCTTGAAGATTGCGGGCGATCCGGCAACGGCCTCGAGCGCGATGCGTAAACTTGCCAAAGAAGCCAAGCTTGATCTCAGCGCCGCGCTCGATGGTTTTGATGCGCGTTTGAAATTCATCTCAGATCGCGGTGTGGATATGGCGCGCCTGACTTTCTCGGCCGCTTTCGCGCGCAATCTTGATTATTACACAGGCTTTGTCTTTGAGGCCTTTGATGCGAAGGGCGATGCGCGTCCTGTTGTGGGCGGGGGTCGCTATGATCGCCTGATGACAACGCTTGGCGCGAGCGCTGAAATCCCTGCCATTGGCGCGGCGATTTGGTGTGATCGTTTGCTGGATGCGGGAGGCAAGTGATGGGGAATGTGATGACCAATCTCGTTCTCGCTGTTCCTTCCAAAGGCCGCTTGCAAGAAAATGCCAATGCGTTTTTTGCCCGCGCGGGCTTGGATGTCGTGCGCGGTCGTGGTCTGCGTGATTATCGCGGCACATTGTCTGGCCTTGAGGGCGTAGAAATCGCCTTTTTGTCGGCCTCTGAAATTGTGTCGCAGCTTGCGGCAGGCACGGCGCATATGGGCATTACGGGCGAAGATCTCGTGCGTGAGACTTTGCCCGATGCAGATACAAAAGTTGAATTGCTGACGCCATTGGGCTTTGGCCATGCGAATGTTGTGGTCGCTGTGCCGCAAGCATGGATTGACGTGCGCAATATGGCTGATCTTGAAGATGTCGCGGCGGCTTACCGTTCGCGTCGTGGGCAGCGCATGCGCGTTGCGACCAAATATATCAATCTGACGCGCGCCTATTTTGCTGAGCAGGGCGTCACTGACTATCGCATTGTGGAAAGTCTTGGTGCGACCGAAGGCGCGCCTGCCGCAGGCCAAGCGGAATTGATCGTTGATATTACAACGACGGGTGCAACGCTGGCCGCTAATGCGCTCAAAGTTTTGGACGATGGCATTATGCTGCGCTCGGAAGCCAATTTGGTGGCTTCACTGACAGCCGATTGGAATGAGCGCACACGCAATATTGCACGCGTCATTCTGGGTCGCATTGCGGCGGAAGAAGAAGCGCGCACCACGCGTGAAGTGCGCGCTCATGTGGCAGGTGATCGTGCTCAGCTTGTTGCGCAAGCACAAAAGCTGTTTGGTGCGAGCACGCCTCTTGGGCTTGCCAAAGACGGCCCGCTGACTCTGGTGGCGACGAAGAAGAAAGTGGCTGATCTTGCGGATTGGCTTGTCTCGCAAGGCGCTGATCATGTCACCGTCGCGCAGATGGATTATATTTTCTCGTCCAAGAATGAATTGTTCGAGAAGCTTACGGCGCGGATTGGATAATCCGCGCAGCTAGGCTGTTCTGGTTTGCCGCGTCGCGCTTCGCGCTCC
>CAWUNF010000107.1:0-5748 GCA_963923195.1 uncultured Hyphomicrobiales bacterium
GACATTGAGACACTGTTTTCAGCTCATGGATTCCGTGCGCGCCGGGCACCACATAATATCGGCCATAACCAGACGCGCATGATGTTTGTGGCAGAGCCTGCTTAAGGCAGCGCGATGGCGGCGACGAGGCGACCGTAATCATCTTCGCCCTTGTGCACCGATCGGCGATAGGAAAAGAACCGCTTTTCATCGGCATAAGTATCCAGCGCCAGATTTTCAAAACGCTCGACACCATTGGCTTTCAACCGCGCACTGATATAGGCCGGCAGATCAAACATGAAATGATCCGCGCGCGCAGAGGCCGCAAAGAACCACGCATTTTTCGGATCAGCCTCGATGAAACGCGCACGAAATTCTGGCCCCACTTCATATGAGGCTTGAGCAATAGTGGGCCCCAGCACAACATGAATAGAGGGGCGCGACGCGCCCGCCTCTTCCATCTTTTGCAAAGTGGCTTCGAGCACTCCGGTGAAAGCACCCTTCCATCCCGCATGTGCGGCCCCAATGACGCCCGCCGCATGATCGGCAAAAAGCAAAATGCCGCAATCAGCCCCCGTGACACCCAAAGCAAGACCGCGCGTTTTCGTCACCAAAGCATCACAGCGCGGACGATCAAGGCCGAAGGGCGCATCCACAATCATGCAATCAGGCGAATGCACCAAATAGGGCAGCAGAAAATTCTCGCGCTGAACACCAAGCGCATCGGCCATACGCCCGAGATTTTCCGCCACATGCTCCGGATTATCGCGCGAGCCGCGACCGCCATTCAGACTGGCATAGACGCCACCTGACACGCCGCCTTCACGCGTGAAAAACGCATGTGCCACGCCATCAGCCTGCAAGAGATCGCTTTGAATGATGGGCAAAGACATAGCGCTTTAGGCCTCACGCCGAAAACCGGGCAGCACGGGCGCACCGCGCGGCGCCACAGCAATGGCTTTGAATAATTTACCCATGCCCGGCGCGGAGCCGACACGCTCAGTCACCAAGCGCGCAAGCGCCAAATCAATCGCTTGCGCCTGCTCTTCGCTCGCACGTTTTTTCAAAGCGTCGGCGCGTTGCGTAATGCCCAAACGCATCAGCAATTCACCCTGTGAGACAGGGCCAAACACATCAGCCCCCGCCGCCTGTGCGGCACGCGTCAGCGCTGCAAAATCGACATGGGCGGTGAGATCAGCCTCACCCGGACACTCCAGCGGCGCGACTGATTGATGCGCACGCAAAGCTTGCAAGGTCTCGCCATAGCCGGTTTCGCCATGCCCATAGTCGATGATCAAAGCTGCCGCTTGGCCTTTCGCAATGCGCGCTGCCACATGCGTCATCATCAATTGCGAAGCGGGTGAGAGTTCGAGCACGGCGCCATCTGGCGCATCCATTGTGAGCAGAGTTTCCGCATCAGGCGCAAGGCCGAAAGACAATTCACCTTGCGCATCAAGCCCAACCAATCGCTGATGCCATTGGCCTGAGGCTTTCACATAATGGCGCACCGGCAGGCAATCAAAAAATTCATTCGCCAAAATAATGGCGGGGCCTTCTGGCACATCATCCAGACTTTTGTGCCATGACACGGGCACATTGACTTGCGCAAGTGTGCGCTCTTGCACCTCACGCAGCACAGGACTCGTTTCGACAAGATGCACTTCGAGCGCCGACGAAAATTCATTGGAAATGCGCGCCGCACGCAAAGCATCTGCCATAAGCGTGCCGCGCCCAGGGCCCAATTCAATCAGGCGAATTTTCTCAGGCGCACCAAGCATCATCCATGTTTCAGCGGCCCAAAGCCCCAAAAGCTCACCGAACATTTGCGAGATTTCAGGTGCCGTGACGAAATCACCTTTCACACCGAAAGGATCACGCGTCATATAATAGCCATGCCGCGAATGGCTGAGGCACACAGCCATGAATGTATCGAGCGCCATCGGGCCATCATGCGCGATCGATTCTTTTAAAATCTGCTTCAGCGCACTCACGCTTGCACCTCGCGCGAACGCCACGCATGAATGATAAATAGCACGCCTGCGATGATCAGCGGCAGCGACAGCAACATGCCCATCGTCGCGCCACCAAACAAAAAGCCTAGCTGCGGATCAGGCTCGCGGAAAAATTCGCACAAGATGCGCGCCACTCCATAGCCAATGCCAAACAAGCCCGTCACAAGGCCCGGACGTTTCAAGCCACCCATGCGCACAAGGATCATCAAAATAACAAAGAGCAAGACGCCTTCGGTTGCGGCTTCATAAAGCTGGCTGGGATGACGCGGGAAAGGCCCTGCTGCAGGATCAGGAAAAACCATCGCCCAATGAACATCGCTCACGCGGCCCCATAATTCTGGCTTGATGAAATTGGCGAGACGGCCAAAGAAAATGCCTATCGGCACAACGCCTGAAACGAGATCGGCAACAGAAAGCATCGGCACTTTTTCACGCCGCGCAAAAAGCCAAATGCCAAATGCCGCACCAACCAAACCGCCATGAAAAGACATGCCGCCTTCCCAGACGGCGGGAATGGATGCGGGATGCGTAAGGAAATAATCGAGATTGTAAAACAGCACATAGCCGATGCGCCCGCCAGCCACCACACCCAGCGCGGCATAAACGAGGAGATCATCAAGGCTGACGACGGAGGGTCGCAGACGCTTTCCCCAGAGAGAATCTTGGGCGACAAGACGACGCGCCAACCACCAACCAAGAATAAGGCCTGCAATATAGGCCAGCGCATACCAGCGGATCGGCACAGGGCCGATTTCGACAAGCACGGGATTGATCACCGGAAAAGGCACAGCAAACAGCGGCATGAAAGCTCCTCTGGCATGTGGTGATGCGCCGCCACCCCGCCCCCGTCAAGGCTGGACCAGCCTTCCCCCTTGCACTCCGCCACGCAAGGGGCGAAAAGGAAGGCCAATTGACGATGAAAGAGGCCTCCCATGCCGCAGACCAGCAATCCGATCCTTGATGATCTCGCCCGCCTGATGACGGACGCCGCCGGCATGGCACAGGGCATGCGCCGCGAAGCAGAAACCCTTGCGAAGACTCAGATTGAGCGCCTGCTCTCCACAATGGATGTCGTCACGCGCGAAGAATTCGAAGCCGTGCGCGAAATGGCCATTCTCGCGCGCGAAGAAAATGAAAAGCTCGCCGAACGTATTGCCGAGCTTGAGTCCAAGCTCGACGCAAAAGGTTAACGCGCACAAAAAAGAACAAGAAGAGTCCAAAAGGAGTCCAACATGACTCGCGTGACTCTTCTGCAAGCGCGTTAACAAAGATTCCACAGCCCATTCACATGCCGCGCAAATGACTCACGAGAGTCAGAACGTCTGTGGACACAATAACTTGCGTCATAGACGCGCGATCACGAATCCACGAGTTTGCCACCCACCGGGCACGCCACATCTAGGCGACCGGACTCAGTTGCGTGTATTTCTGAAGCGGAGTGATTCGCGGGGTTTCGAGAGCCCGTGAGTCAAGCAAGTTTCCGCTTACGGGTTGCGCCCTGCGTCGTCGTCAAGAGTGAAGAAAAAACCGCGTTAAAGCCCATTCAGGTCGCAAGGCTCCTGCCTATGTCATTTATGCATGCCGAACTCGAACGCACCGAGCACCCGGTCGATGTGGTCGAGAGAATAGCCTCGGTCAACGATTGGCGTTTTGACCGTGAAGATGATGATGAAATCTCCATCACTGTTGGCGGTGGCTGGACCGATTATCAGGTCGCCTTCACCTGGCTGCCGGATGTGGAATCCCTCCATGTCGCCTGCGCCTTTGATGTGAAGATTGCTGAGCGCCGCCGCGCTGAGGTTCACGCGCTCGTCTCACTGATCAATGAGCAGCTCTGGGTCGGTCATTTCGGCCTTTGGGAATCCGAGAACGTTGTGATCTTCCGTCACGCGATCATTCTGTCGGGTGGCGCTGAGCCAACACCGCAGCAATGTGAAGCTGTGCTGAAAGCCGCGATCACCGCTTGCGAGCGTTATTATCAATCTTTCCAATTCGTCATGTGGGCGGGCAAGTCCGCACGCGAGGCTTTGGAAAGCGCCATGTTTGAGACGGTCGGCGAAGCCTGATGTCCAACACATCCCAAAATCTCCCTGCGTCAATCACTCTGGTTGGCGCAGGCAAGATGGGCTCAGCCATGTTGTCGGGCTGGCTTGCAATGGGATTGAAGGGCGCAGCCATTACCATTCTTGAACCAGCGCCACAGGCTGATCTAACTGCAATCTGCACCAAGCATGGCATTGCGCTCAATCCACCCGCAAGCGCATGGAAGCCAGCAGAGGTTTTGATCCTCGCAATCAAGCCGCAAATGTTGGATGCCGCTGCTCCCGACCTCGCGCCGCTGGTCAGCGCCAAGACGTTGATCATTTCCATTCTCGCTGGAAAGCGCATTGCTGATCTGGCTACGCGCTTGCCCGCAACACAAGCGATTGTGCGCGCCATGCCCAATACGCCCGCCGCCATTGGACGCGGCATCACGGGTGTTGCGGCCAGCGCCAGCGTCACCGCGCATCAACGCACCATGACCGATGCGCTGCTTGGTGCTGTGGGCGCGGTTGAATGGCTTGAGAGCGAAGCCCTCATTGACGCAGTCACCGCCGTCTCGGGCTCAGGCCCCGCTTATATTTTCTATCTGACGGAAGCTTTGGCGAAGGCTGGCGAGGCGGCGGGCCTGCCCGCCGATCTCGCCGCACGCCTGGCTCGCGCCACGGTGGAGGGCTCGGGCGAGCTCATGCGCCTTTCCCCAGAACTGCCCCCTTCAAAATTGCGCGAAAATGTCACCTCGCCGGGAGGGACGACGGCAGCGGCTCTTTCCGTCCTCATGGCAGATGATGGCCTCTCTCCTCTGATGCGGGACGCTGTGGCTGCGGCCGTGCGCCGCGCGGGCGAACTCTCCGGCTAAATCCCCATTGGAAAGCGCGTGGCCGCGGCCTAGATAAAGGGGACGGATTTCCCGAAAAGGCTGCAGACCCATGAGCGACACCTCAAATTCCAAATCAAAGCGCGACATGATTGTCGATGCGCTGATGGAACTGGCGGCTGAGCGCCGCTGGGAAGAGATTTCCATTCATGATGTTGCGGTCCGCGCCGGCATCAGTCTCGCCGATTTCCGCGATCAATTTCCTTCCAAAGGCGCGGTGCTGGCCGCCTTCTCGCGCCGCATTGACCGCGCTGTGCTCGATGGCACGACAAATGATCTTGCGGCCGAGCCCGCCAAAGATCGCCTTTTTGATGTGTTGATGCGCCGCTTGGATGCAATGGCACCGTATCGCGAGGCTTTGCGCGGCATTGTTGAATGGGCGCGCCGCGATCCCGTATCTGCCACGGCGCTCAATTCAATGGCGCTCAATTCCATGCGCTTCATGCTCGAGGCGGCCGATATTTCATCTGAAGGCGCAACCGGCCATATCAAGCTGCAAGGTCTGGTGCTGGCTTGGACCCGCATTCTCGACACATGGTTTGATGATGAAGATCCAGCGCTTGCCCGCACAATGGCGGCGATGGATCGCGAATTGGCGCGCGGTGAAATGCTTGTGGCACGCGTCGAAGATGTGAACCGTTTGGCGGCCCCTTTGCGCACGCTGGCGCGCTCATTCTTCAATATGGCTCGCGCACGCGGACCGCGTGTGCGCACGGGTCATTTTGATGAAGAGACTGGCCCGAGCGATGCGGACACACGCCGCACGCACACGCTCTAATCAGACCGGCACGCGCACACTGGCGCGCAAACCACCGAGCGGGCTTTGCGCAAGCTGAATAT
>CAWUNF010000108.1:0-5740 GCA_963923195.1 uncultured Hyphomicrobiales bacterium
CCGAGCAATTGCATCGCCACATCTTTGAAAGCGAGTGTCGGCCCGTGGAAGAGTTCGAGAATGAAGAGATTGTCGCCCACTTGCGCGAGTGGTGTCACGGCTGAATGGCGAAATGTACCATAGGCCTCATGCACCATGCGGCTGAAATCATGCGCATGGATCTCGCCACCCGTGAAAGGCCCGATCACGCTTTCAGCCACTTCAGCATAGGGCAGGCCGGCAAAGCCTGCGATCTCGGCCTTGGACAATTGCGGATAGGATTGCGGCACATAAAGGCCGCCATCACGCGCAAGGCCCGCTAATAGGGCTTCCGTGAAGGAGAGAACGGGGGCTTCGCCGCGGGTCGAAAGGTAATTCAAGGGTCAAGTCCTGATGTTGCAACCCGCAATGACGGCGGGGCATGTTGCGGCGTTCCCTAACACAAAAACCCGTGCCGGGATAACCCGCTTAATTCTTCCGGCGGTTCCGCCAGACCATGAAGCCAACGAAGATCAGAAGCGTCAGGGCGAGCCCATACCAAGTCAGGGCATAGGAAAGGTGGTCATTCTTGATGGCGATCACGGTGACGCCGGCCTTGGGCCAGCCGCCCGGCACGGGCGTGGCATCGGCATCAATGGAGAAAGGGGCTGACCGGACCAAGCCAAGCTTGGCCGCCATTGCGGCAGGATCGCGCGTATACCAGAGGCCTTTCTCAGGGCTATCAGCGGGCGTGAAAGCATTGCGGGGCTCGGGCGCACGCATCACGCCGGAAAGCGTCACGGGGCCGCTGATCTGGCCTTGCGGGCGTTTCGTCGCTTCTTTGAATGCTTCAGTCACAAAGCCACGCGCAATGAGCACGCTGGCACCAGTGTCGAGCCTGAGCGGTGTCATCACCACATAGCCTGGCTGCGAGACACCTTCATGGGGGCCAGAGGCGCGGAAGATCAAAAGCTCTTTGTCATGCTCAAAAGTCCCACGCAGGGTGACATGACGATATTCATAATCATCGGCTTTGAGTGCGCCCCATGTCGCCTCATCAGGCAAGGCGACAGGCGGGGCTTGCACGCGCGCTTCAATCTTGGCGATGAGATCTTCTTTCCACGCAAGGCGACGCATCTGCCATGTGCCAAGCGAGACGAGCAGCACGAAAGCTGCAAGCGCAAAAACGCTCGCCAACATCATGCGCCAGCTCATCATGCGTGAACTCATTTCGCCAGACGCCCCTGTTCCGCCTTGTTGCGATATTGAAGCGCAACGAGCAGGCCTTTGAGCGGGCGCAAAAGTCCCAGCACGACCACGAGCACCATCGGCAAGAAAATCACCATATGCACCCACATGGGCGGCTCATAAACAATCTCGGTATAGAGTGCTGCGCCGACAACCAAAAAACCTGCGATCAAAATCACGAAAACGGCGGGGCCATCACCCGCATCGGCAAAGTCAAAATCCATGCCGCAGGCATCGCATTTTGGCGCAATGTCGATAAAGCCTTTGAACAAATGGCCTTGTCCGCAACGCGGGCACAGACCTTTGAGGCCTGTGTCATAGGGAGATTGCGGCGGATAGAGATCAGTGTCCGACATGAGGTTTCTCCTCAAAAGAAAAGGGGCGGCTCATGGATCATCCATGACCGCCCCTGAAATTATGCAACCGAGGTCTTAGTGACCGCCGGCAACCGCGCCGTGGCTACCCCAGACATAGATGGCGGCGAAGAGGAACAGCCACACCACGTCCACGAAATGCCAGTACCAAGCGGCAAATTCAAAGCCGAGATGCTGCTTGGGATTGAAATGGCCAGCCGAGGCGCGCAGCAAGCAAACGATCAAGAAGATCGTGCCGACGAGCACATGGAAACCGTGGAAGCCAGTCGCCATGTAGAAAGTCGCGCCATAGATCGAGCCTTTGAAGCCGAAAGCAGCATGGGAATATTCATAGGCCTGAACGCCTGTGAAAAGTGCGCCGAGCAAAACGGTGAGCAGCAGACCCTTCTTCAGGCCTTCGCGATCACCATGCAGCAGAGCGTGATGCGCCCAAGTGACGGTCGTGCCCGAGGTCAGCAGGATGAGCGTGTTGAGCAGCGGCAGGTGCCAGGGATCGAACACTTCCGTGCCCTTCGGTGGCCAATGGCCGCCCGTGAATTCCACGCGCGCATATTGGCCCACTTCGCCCGCGAAAAGGCTGGCGTCAAAATAGGCCCAGAACCAAGCCACGAAGAACATCACTTCGGAAGCGATGAAGAGGATCATGCCGTAGCGATGATGCAACTGCACCACGCGCGTATGATGGCCCTCATGCTGGGCTTCCTTGATCACGTCGCCCCACCAGGCGGCCATGACGTAAAGCACGCCGATAAGGCCTGCGCCGAAGACATAACCGCCGGCCTTGAGGCCGAGCAGGGTCAGGCCCTTCATCCACATGATAGCGCCAACGGCCATCACGAAAGCGGAAATCGAGCCGACCAGCGGCCAGGGGCTCGGGTCAACGAGGTGGTAGTCGTGGTTCGGTTTGCTATGGGCGTCGGCCATGACAGCTTCCTTTGACGTCTTTTATCTTATGGCCTCCCGGCCACCTCACTCTGAACAACCCCGGGATTGGCGCCCCGGAGACAGTCTTTGTTCCGCCCTTTGCCCTGTTCACTCACAAGGGTCAAGGCGGCTTCAGTCGTATTCAAAATGCCGATTTGCTCCGCGATGCGGTGACCGGCGTTTTGGATGCGTAGAATGTATAGGACAGGGTGACCTGATCCTGCTGCTTCATAATCTCATCTTTTTCCAGCGCCGGATCGAGGAAGAAGACAACGGGCATATCCATTGTCTCACCGGGCCCAAGGCGCTGTTCAGAGAAGCAGAAGCAAGAAATTTTATTGAAGAACATGCCAGCGCGCTCGGGCGCAACATTGTAAGAGGCGATGCCAATCGTCTCATGATCTGACTTATTCTTCACCTTGTAGAAAATCGTCGCCGTTTCGCCGGTGCGCAATTTAATGCTCGGAATTTCCGGCTCAAAGCTCCACGGCAGATCAGACGCCACATTGGCATCAAAGCGCACGCTTAGCACTTTCTCGCCGCGCAAACCTGTCTCGCCCTTGGCGATCTGCGGCACGCCGCCATAGCCCGTAACGCGGCAAAACATTTCATAAAGCGGAACGGCTGCATAAGAGACGCCAATCATGCCTGCAGCAACGCCTGCCACGACAAGCGCCACGCGGCCATTGCGGCGCTCGAGGCTTTTGTCATGGGGGAGAGGGGCGGACATTGTCAGTCAACCTCACATCGGACGCTGCAAGACGGCGCCCCCAAGGCGCACAATCGTGACCGTGAAGAAAAGGATGCACAGGCCAGCAATGCATAGGCCCAGCGCAATATTGCGCGCGCGGCGCGACTTTTCTTGCTCAGGCGTGAGCTTGATACCGTCTTGGTTCTGTTCAGCCATTGTGTTCATGTCCCTCAACCCACCGCACGCAGAAGAGTGACAATCGTGTTTTCAATCACGATCACACCGAACAGAAGGAAGAGATAGAGGATCGAATATCCAAAGAGCTTCTTGCAGTCGCGGTCCGCGGCTTGCGCATCTTCGGCGCGCCAGACTTTGATCGCGAGGCGGAGCATGAAAAGGCCAGAGGCCGCTGCAATCACGCCATAAGCGATGGAAGCATGACCAAGCAGGGCTGGCACAACACCAAGCGGCGCAAGCAGCACTGTATAGATCAGCATTTCAAGACGCGTGCGCTTTTCACCCTTGGCATTGGGCATCATCGGCACGCCGGCGCGGCCATATTCATGCGCTTTGGCAATGGCAAGCGCCCAGAAATGGGGCGGCGTCCAAATGAAGATGATCGCAAAGAGCACAAGGCTCGCAAGGCTGACAGAGCCCGTCACGGCCGCGCAAGCGACAACCGGGGGAAGCGCGCCAGCAGCGCCACCAATGACAATGTTTTGCGGCGTCCAGCGCTTCAGCCACATTGTGTAAATGACGGCATAGAAAAAGATGGTGAAAGCAAGCAGGCCAGCGGCCAACCAATTCGACACGAGGCCAAGCGTCACCACTGAGAAAACGGAAAGAACGAGGCCAAAGCCAAGCGCTTCGCCGGGCAGAATACGGCCAGATGGAATGGGGCGCGTCGAGGTGCGGCTCATCACGCCATCAATATCGGCATCATACCACATATTCAGCGCGCCAGACGCGCCAGCGCCAACGGCAATGGCGAGGAGCGAGATGAAACCCATGAGCGGATGCACTTTGACCGGCTCAATCATCATGCCGGCCAGAGCGGTCAGCACGACGAGCGACATGACGCGGGGTTTGAGCAGAGCGAAATAATCGCGCGGGCCTGCGCTTGAAATGCGCAAGCTTCCATCAAACTGCTCGCCACTCACCAAACTCATCTGAACCTGTCTCGCGTTGGAGGCTTTGTGTGAAGCCCTCTTTGGAGCAGCGCTTTTGCATCGCTGCTCGAAGGAAGGCTCCGGCGGCCCCATCAAAGAACCGCCGGAGTTTTATTTTTAGTGTTCCGAGCCGGTGATGCGCGGCAGGGTTTCGAACTGGTGGAACGGAGGCGGCGATGGCAGCGTCCATTCCAGAGTTGTTGCGCCTTCACCCCACGGATTGTTGCCCGCCAAGCGCTTGGCGCTGAAAGCTTCCCAAACCGTGTAGAGGAACAGAAGCACGCCAAAGCCCGAAATATAGGAGCCGTAGGACGAGATCTGGTTCCACAAAGCGTAAGCATCCGGATAGTCGATATAACGACGCGGCATGCCTGCGAGGCCCAAGAAATGCTGCGGGAAGAACGTCAGGTTCACACCGACGAACATGACCCAGAAGTGCAGCTTGCCGAGGAACTCACTATAGGTGTAGCCCGACATTTTCGGGAACCAATAGTAGAAGCCCGCAAACAGAGCGAAGACCGCACCGAGCGACAGAACGTAGTGGAAGTGCGCCACAACGTAATAGGTCTCGTGCACGTAGCGGTCGATCGCAGCATTGGCGAGAACGACACCCGTCACGCCACCCACCGTGAACAGGAAGATGAAGCCAATCGCCCAGACCATCGGCGTCGTGAAGCGGATCGAACCGCCCCACATTGTCGCAATCCAGGAAAAGATCTTCACGCCTGTTGGCACGGCAATCACCATCGTCGCGAAGACGAAGTAGCGCTGCGTGTTGAGCGAGAGGCCGACTGTATACATGTGGTGCGCCCACACGACGAAGCCGACGAAGCCAATCGCGACCATCGCATAAGCCATGCCGAGATAACCGAACACGGGCTTACGTGAGAAGGTCGAGATGATGTGGCTGATGATGCCGAAGCCCGGAAGAATGAGAATGTACACTTCCGGATGACCGAAGAACCAGAACAGATGCTGGAACAGGATCGGATCGCCACCGCCCGACGGATCGAAGAAAGTGGTGCCGAAATTACGGTCGGTCAGCAACATGGTGATGGCGCCAGCCAGAACCGGGAGCGAGAGCACCAGCAAGAAAGCGGTGATCAGCACCGACCAAGCAAACAGCGGCATTTTGTGCAGCGTCATGCCAGGCGCGCGCATGTTGAAGATCGTGGTGATGAAGTTAATCGCACCCAAGATCGACGAAGCACCCGCCACGTGGAGCGACAGGATCACGAAATCCATCGCCGGACCGGGGTGGCCTGTGTTCGAAGAGAGTGGGGGATACATCACCCAGCCGCCGCCAAAGCCCATTGAGCCCGGCGCACCTTCGACAAACATCGAAATGATGAGCAGAGCAAATGAGGCTGGGAGCA
>CAWUNF010000109.1:0-5718 GCA_963923195.1 uncultured Hyphomicrobiales bacterium
GTCGTGTTGGATGAAGATTCCGCACGCATTGAAGTTGTCGTTCCCGATGATCAGCTCTCGCTCGCCATCGGTCGTCGCGGCCAGAATGTGCGTCTGGCGTCTCAGCTCACCGGTTGGGACATCGACATTTTGACGGAAGCGGAAGAATCTGAGCGCCGTCAAAAGGAATTCGTCGAGCGCACCAATACATTCATGCAGGCGCTCGACGTCGATGAAGTGGTTGGTCAATTGCTCGCTTCTGAAGGTTTCCGTTCGGTCGAAGAATTGGCTTATGTGGAGCCGGCTGAACTTGCTTCCATCGAAGGTTTCGATGAAGAAACGGCTGAAGAAATCCAAAATCGTGCGCGTGATTATCTTGCTCGCATCGAAGGTGAGCAGGATGCACGCCGCAAGGAACTCGGCGTTGCTGATGAGCTGCGTGAGATCAATGGTATGACGAGTGCCATTATGGTGAAGCTTGGCGAGAATGATGTGAAAACCATCGAAGATCTTGCAGGCTGCGCCACCGATGACCTTGTCGGTTGGACCGAGCGCAAGGACGGCGAGACGATCAAGAACGCCGGCTTCCTCGACGGTATCGACATGTCGCGCGATGAAGCCGAAGCGATGATTATGGAAGCACGCGTCAAGGCGGGTTGGATCGAAGCGCCGGTGGAAGCACCGGTCGAAGACGATTCTCAGGGCTGAGACGGAGCGTGACATTTGGATCAGGCAGGCCGGAAGGCAGACACAAACTCTGAGCGGACGTGTATCGTCACGCGAGAGGTTCGTGCGCCTTCCGACATGCTGCGTTTTGTGGTCGGGCCCGACGGGGATGTTGTGCCTGATCTGAAGCGCAATCTGCCCGGACGCGGTGTCTGGGTGACGGCAGATGCGGAGCATGTCGCGCAAGCGGTGAAGCGCCAGCTTTTTGCCAAAGCTTTCAAGGACAAAGTGCGCGTGAGCGCCACTTTGCCCGAAGCGATCGACAGGCTTTTGGAGCAGCAAGCGCTTCAATCTTTGTCGATGTGTAATAAGGCCGGTCTCGTGACCGCAGGCGCGGCCAAGGTTGAAAAGCTTTTGGGGTCGTCCCCAGTTGCGGCCTTGGTCCATGCCAGCGATGGCGGAGCCGATGGCATTCGGAAAATGGGTCAGGTTTTGACCCGGACCAAGGGTGAAGCGGGAGCTCGAGTGTCCCGGGTCACTCTTTTTGCCTCAGCCCAATTGGATTTGGCATTGGGGCGGTCAAATGTGATACATGCTGCGCTGAAGAGCGGCGCAGCAGTCGAGGCCTTTCTGGAGCGGTGCCGCCGTCTTGCGCTTTATCGTGGCGCGACCGGGGGAGACACCCCGCTCGGTGAGACAGAGAATTTGGGACCGGACGTCGTGGACGGGCCGGTTAATGCAGGAGCGGATGACCGCAATTAGCGGGGCGGCGGCCCGGATCATTGTCGTGAGTGACCGGCTGGAGAAGGTCTCCGGCACAATGTGATACGAGCGGGCCTAAGCCCTGGGATCGAGACCATATGAGTGATTCTAAGAATAACGGCGATAAGCCTCTGACTGTCGGCAAGACGCTCTCTTTGAAGCGTCCGGTCGAGGCGGGAGTCGTCCGTCAAAGCTTCTCGCACGGCCGCACCAAGGCGGTTGTTGTTGAGACCGTGAAGCGTCGCACCATTGGCCCCGGCACTGCCGCACCTGCCAAAGCTGCACCTGCAACTGAAGCTAAAGCAGCTACACCTGCTGCAGCACCGGCTGCTCCAAAAGCCAAAGCGCCTGCCGCTGCACCTGCAGCACCTGCTGCTCCGGTTGTTGAGACAAAAGCACCCGCGAAAGAAAAGCGTCCTTCGCCAAATGCAGGAAAGCCTGCCAGCGGCGTTGTTCTGCGCACATTGAGCGATGAAGAACGCGATGCACGTGCACGCGCACTCGCAGGGGCACGCGAACGCGAAGAAGAAGATCGTCGTCGCGCCGAAGAAGAAGCTAAAATTCGCGCCGAGCGTGAAGCGCTTGAGCGCGCAGAGCGCGAGGCTGCTGAAGCACGCAAGCGCGAAGAAGATGCGCGTCGTCAGCAAGAAGCTGATGCCAAGCGCCGTTCGGAAGAAGCTGCCGCGCGCCGTTTGGCTGGCGAAGGCCCACCGCCTGCACCTGCGCCATCTGCGCGTCGTCCCGTTGCGCCTTCATCAGCGCCATCAGCCCCGATTGAGCGTGCTGCTGCACCGGCGGGTGGTGAAGGGCGTCGCATTCTGACACCTGCACCGAAGCTTGCTTTGCCGGCTGTTCCGAAAACGCCACGCAGTGGCGAAATGAAGAGCCGCGGCCGTTTGACCGTCACCAATGCGACGGAAGAGCAGGAAGAACGGACACGTTCTGTGGCGGCTTTCCGTCGTCGCGTGCAGCGTATGAAGGGCGGACATCAGAACGAACCTAAAGAAAAGGTTTTGCGCGAAGTCATCCTGCCTGAAACGATCACCATTCAAGAACTCGCCAACCGCATGTCGGAACGCGGCGTGGATGTGATCCGTCTGCTGATGCGCCAAGGCCAGATGCATAAGATTACAGATGTGATCGATGCCGATACCGCGCAGCTCATTGCAGAAGAAATGGGTCACACTGTTAAGCGCGTAGCTGAATCGGATGTGGAAGAAGGTCTCTTCGATTCACCCGATGAAGAAGGTGCAACAGAATCGCGTCCGCCAGTCGTGACGATTATGGGTCACGTCGATCACGGCAAGACCTCTCTGCTCGATGCGATCCGCAAAGCCAATGTTGTGTCGGGTGAAGCCGGTGGCATTACGCAGCACATTGGTGCGTATCAGGTCACCGCACCGAATGGTCAAGCCATCACCTTCATCGATACACCGGGCCACGCCGCCTTTACGGCCATGCGTGCACGCGGTGCAAAGGTCACGGATATTGTCGTGCTCGTCGTCGCCGCTGATGATGGTGTCATGCCGCAGACGATTGAAGCTATCAATCATGCGCGCGCCGCTGGTGTGCCTTTGATTGTTGCGGTCAATAAAATCGACAAGCCGGATGCCAAGCCCGAGCGCGTGCGCACCGAACTCCTCCAGCACGAAGTGCAGGTCGAAACATTTGGTGGCGACACGCTCGAAGTCGAAGTCTCTGCTACCAAGCAGATCAATCTCGACAAGCTGTTGGATGCGATTTCACTCCAAGCAGAAGTGCTTGATCTGAAGGCTGATCCAAACCGCGCTGCAGAAGGCACGGTCATTGAAGCGCGTCTTGATCGCGGTCGTGGCCCAGTGGCGACGGTTCTCGTTCAGCGCGGCACGATGAAAATGGGCGATATTATTGTCGCTGGCTCGCAATGGGGCCGCGTGCGTGCACTGCTTGATGATCAAGGCAAGAATGTCCGCGAAGCGGGCCCGTCTTTCCCGGTCGAAGTGCTTGGCTTTAACGGAGCGCCAGAAGCGGGTGACCGCGTGGCCGTCGTTGAAAATGAAGCGCGTGCGCGTGAAATTTCTGAATATCGTGAGCGTCAGAAGCGCGACAAGCTGGCAGCCCGTGGCGGCGGTGCACGCACTTCACTTGCCGATATGATGACGCAATTGAAGACAGCGGGCCGCAAGGAATTCCCGCTGCTCGTCAAGGGCGACGTGCAGGGCTCGGTCGAAGCGATTATCGCAACGCTCGAAAAGCTCAACACGGACGAAGTGATGGCGCGTGTCATTCATGCGGGCGTCGGCGGTATCACGGAATCGGATATCACGCTGGCGGAAGCATCGGGTGCGGCTGTCATCGGCTTCAACGTGCGTGCGCATAAAGAAGCGCGCGAAGCGGCTGAGCGTTCTGGTATCGAAATTCGCTATTACAACATCATCTACAACCTCGTGGATGACGTGAAGGGCGCGATGTCGGGTCTGCTTGCGCCGACTTTGCGCGAAGAAATGCTCGGCAATGCGTCGATCATGGAAGTGTTCAACATTTCCAAGGTCGGCAAGGTCGCGGGTTGCCGCGTCACCGATGGTCGTGTGGAACGCGGCGCCAGCGTGCGCCTCATCCGCGACAATGTCGTGGTGCACGAAGGCAAGCTGTCGACGCTCAAGCGTTTCAAGGACGAGGTCAAGGAAGTCCTCTCCGGTCAGGAATGCGGTATGGCCTTCGAAAACTATCAGGACATGCGTCCTGGCGATGTGATCGAGTGCTATCGCGTTGAAGAGATCAAGCGTTCGCTCTAAGGAGCGAACGTGCCCGTCTGACAGTCCGTCACGATTCATCATCTGAGTGCATGCGGGAATTTTCCGCATGCCGGAGTTTTTCATGGCACGTCCTCATCACGCCTCAAGCGGTGAACCTTCGCAGCGCATGTTGCGCGTTGGCGAATTGATCCGTCATGCCATGTCGGAATTGCTCTCACGTGGTGAAATTGTCGATCCCGTGCTTGAAAAGCATGTCGTGACCATTCCCTCTGTGCGCATGAGCCCTGATCTGAAACTCGCGACGATCTATGTCATGCCGCTGGGCGGGCAAGACACGGCGGCTGTGATCGAAGCGCTGGATCGCAACAAGAAGTTTCTGCGCACCGAAATCGCACATCGCGTCAATCTGAAATATGCGCCGGACATTCGCTTCCGTCAGGATGATGGTTTTGACGCTTCGGCCAAGATTGATGCTTTGCTCAATTCGCCGAAGGTGAAGCAAGATCTCGCATCCAAAGAGGATGACGAGGCATGAGCGCGCCCCGGTCGCAGCGTGTTGAGATCAACGGCTGGATTATTCTCGATAAGCCCGTTGGCATGACATCGACGCATGCTGTCTCGCGTTTGAAGCGCATTTTTAATGCGAAGAAAGCGGGTCACGCCGGCACGTTGGATCCGCTGGCCTCTGGTCTTCTGCCAATTGCTTTCGGTGAAGCCACCAAGACCGTGCCTTTCGTGCAGGATGGTGAAAAAGCCTATCGCTTCACCGTGCGCTGGGGCATTGAGACGGAAAGCGATGATACAGAGGGTCGCGTGACGCAGACCTCGGACCGTCGTCCGTCTTCAGATCAGATTGAAGAACTCCTGCCGCGCTTCACGGGTACCATCATGCAGGTGCCACCGGCTTTTTCGGCGATCAAGGTTAATGGCGAACGCGCCTATGACATGGCCCGCGATGGCGAGTTGGTGGAATTGGCCCCTCGCCCCATCACCATCCATTCGCTCGTCATGGTCGCCTCGACTGAGGATGAGGCCGTGCTGGAGGCCCAATGCGGCAAGGGCACATATGTGCGCGCCATTGCGCGTGATCTTGGCCGGGCATTGGGCTGTTTCGGTCACGTAACGTCTTTGCGTCGCACCCGCGTCGGCCCCTTCTCGGAGCTTGATTCCTGTGGCTTTTCGGAGCTTGAGGCGAGCCCCGAGGCGGCTTTTAGCCTGCTGCGCCCGGTGGAAGCTGGTTTATTGGAACTGCCCTGCGTGGTTGTCGACCGTGATGGGGCGGCCCGTCTGCGCCGAGGTCAGTCCCTTCTTTTGCGGGGTCGTGATGCCCCGATGGGCGGCATAGCCTATGCCGCTTGCGGTGGTGTGCCGGTCGCTTTTGGCGAAGTGGAGCGTGGCGAATTGGTGCCAAGCCGCGTTTTCAATCTGGCCGTCTAAAGGCCCGTTTAGCCCCAAAAAACTGGCACTTC
Organism: uncultured Hyphomicrobiales bacterium; assembly: GCA_963923195.1. GTDB lineage: Bacteria > Pseudomonadota > Alphaproteobacteria > Rhizobiales > Beijerinckiaceae > Terripilifer. The sequence goes on from CAWUNF010000109.1 coordinate 5,612, forward strand.
CTGCCCTTTCTATGTATAAGCGCCCCTGTGGAAAGGTTCGCCTTTCACAAAGCCCGCCTTTCCGTGACCGAGCTGGACGACATCCCGGCCCGGCCGCTTGAGCGGGG
>CAWUNF010000110.1:0-5704 GCA_963923195.1 uncultured Hyphomicrobiales bacterium
GCCGAATTTATTGCAATAAAAATCCAGCGATGCATCAAGGTCGCTCACACGCACCATCGTGTGTAAATATTCCATCATCGGGATCAAACTCCGGTCCTTGTCACTGGCCTGACATATAGGCCGATCACGGCTTCGTTCCAGCACCTTTCTGGCCAAAAGCCGCCCGATCCGCTAGGAAACGCCTATTCCACGGCTGGAAGCCCCGAATCGAGAGACAGATGAGCGCCGCCCCTACCAAAGCTGAAGATACAGACCTCAAGCGCACGGCAGCGCTTGCGTCTATTTTCGCCAGTGGTCTGTTGACGCTTGGCAAGCTGGTTGCGGGTCTCTTGTCGGGCTCACTCGCTTTGCTGTCAGAAGCTGGCCACGGCCTGCTCGACACGGGCGCCACCATTCTCACTTATTTCGCCGTGCGCGCGGCTGATAAGCCTGCTGATGATGAACATCATTATGGTCACGGCAAGATTGAAGCCGTCGCTGCGCTGGCGGAAACGGGCCTGCTCATGGTGCTGGCGGCTGGCGTTTTATATGAAGCTTTGCATCGCCTCATCACCAAAGATCCGGGCCATGTCGATGCCAATTGGCTCACCTATGGCGTGTTGATCATTTCCATTGTCGTGGATTTTGTGCGCTGGCGGTCGTTAAACGCCATTGCCAAACGCACCAAAAGCGATGCGCTGGCGGCAGATGCTTTGCATTTCTCCTCAGACCTTGTGGCCTCAACCCTCGTTCTCATAGGTCTTGTTGCGACCGAATATGGTTTCAAACAAGGCGATACGCTGGCTGCCCTTGGCGTGTCTTTGTTCATCGCTATTGCTGGTTGGAAATTAGGCCGTCGCACCATTGATACGCTGGTTGATGCAGCACCCGCTGGTCTGTCTGAGCGCCTGCGCCAAGCAGTTGAGGCCATTCCCGGTGTCGTGGATATTGAAGTCTTGCGACTGCGCCCTGCGGGCGCGCAAGTCATTGGCGAGATTTCTGTCGCCGTGCCGCGCACCATGCCGCTGGAAAAAGTCGCGCATGTGAAACAAGCTATTTCTGACGCCGTCGCGCAAGACATGCCGGAGGTTGAACTCACCGTCACGGCCAATCCGCGCGCTTTGGATGATGAAAGCCTCTTGGAACGCGTCTTGCTCATTGCCGCGCGCCGCCGCCTCGCCATTCACCATGTCACCATTCAGCGCATTGGCGGCAAAATTGCTATTAGCTTGGATCTCGAACTCGATGCGCAAATGTCGCATGGCGCAGCACATGATATTGCCAGCGAACTCGAAAGCGCCATTTCTGATGAGATTGGCGCCGAAGTCGAAATTGAAACCCATATCGAACCGCTGGAATCTGAGGAGCTCGCGGGCGAAGATTTAGCCACCGAGGCAACCGCTGAGATCAAACGCGTGTTGGTGGCCGGTGCGGCCAAAGATGGCGTGTTGGAAGATGTGCATTTTGTTCGCGCGCGCCGCACAGCCTCCGGCACAGTCGTCAATTATCATTGCCGCGTCGATGCGGCGCTCACCGTCCATGCTGTTCACGAGGCGGTAGACCGGCTCGACCGCCATTTGCGCGCCCATGTACCAGGCATTGTGCGCGTGGTTGGCCATGCCGATCCGCTGCACGCCTGATCGGGCCTAACAAGGGCTGACCCCATGCCCTCAAGCGACTATTCTCCTCGACCGTTTTAGACACCTGAGACAAAACCCAATGCGCACCGATATTGCTGAGCCCGTTCGTCTTGCCGATTATCGCGCGCCGGATTTTCTCATCGACAGCGTCACTCTCAATGTGCAGCTAGATGGCGCTGAAACGCGCATCACCGCGACACTCAATCTGCGCCGCAATCCGCAAGGCCGCGCCGATGCGCCCCTCATTTTGGATGGCGATGAGCTCAATGTCATTTCAGTTTCCTTGAATGGCGAGACACTTGCCCTTGAGGGCATTGCCACGCCACAGCAATTGCAGATTGAGCGCGTGCCAGATCAATTCACGCTCGTCACGGTGACGCAAATTGATCCGGCCAGCAATACAAAACTCATGGGCCTTTATCGCTCGGGCTCAGCCTATTGCACGCAATGCGAGGCGGAAGGGTTCCGCCGCATGACATATTTCCTCGACCGCCCCGATGTCATGTCCATCTATACGACACGTATTGAAGCCAATCGTGAGGAAGCCCCCATTCTGCTTGGCAATGGCAATCTGGTGGAGACGGGCACAATTGCGGGCACCAACCGCCATTATGCGATCTGGCATGATCCGTGGAAAAAGCCTGCTTATCTCTTTGCGCTTGTGGGTGGCAATCTTGCATGCGTTGAAGACACATTCACCACAATGTCAGGACGCAAAGTTAAACTGGGCATTTATGTCGAACATGGCAAGGAATTGCGCGCTGATTATGCAATGGATGCACTGAAGCGTTCTTTTGCATGGGATGAAAAAGTCTTTGGTCGCGAATATGATCTCGATATTTTCAACATTGTTGCCGTGTCAGATTTCAATATGGGCGCGATGGAGAATAAGGGCCTCAATATTTTTAACGACAAATATGTTCTGGCCCTTCCCCAAACCGCAACTGATACAGATTACGCCCATATTGAAGGCGTGATTGCGCATGAATATTTCCACAATTGGACGGGCAATCGCATCACATGCCGCGATTGGTTCCAACTCTGTTTGAAAGAAGGCCTCACCGTCTTTCGTGATCAAGAATTTTCATCGGATGAGCGCTCGCGACCGGTCAAGCGCATCATGGATGTGCGCACGTTGCGCGCCGCGCAATTCCCCGAAGATGCAGGCCCGCTTGCCCATAATGTGCGCCCCGAGACCTATCTCGAGATCAATAATTTCTACACGCCCACCGTCTATGAAAAAGGTGCGGAAATCATCCGCATGTTAAAACTCATCATTGGTGATGAGGCCTTCCGCAAAGGCATGGATCTTTACTTCCAGCGCTGTGATGGCACAGCCGCAATTGTGGAAGATTTCCTCGCTTGTTTTGAAGAGGCTGCCAAGCGCGACCTCTCCCAATTCAAGCGCTGGTATACGCAAGCGGGCACACCGCGCCTCAAAGTCACTTCGCATTATGATGCGCAAAGGCAGCGCCTCACGCTCGATTTTGAACAATCCACCGCTCCCACCAATGGCCAGAGCGAAAAATTCCCCGTCGTCATTCCCGTGGCCCTTGGCCTGATGGATGAAAATGGCGCTGACATTGCCCTTCACACGCCGGCAGACGGCGCAGAAGGTGGCGCACGCAAAGATGAAACGCAGCGCGGCGTGTTTGAAATCACGCAAAACACGCGTCGCCTCATTTTTGAAAAAGTTAACAAGCGCCCCGTGCCAAGCCTGATGCGTGGCTTCTCGGCGCCTGTTAATCTCGACAGCCCCTTGTCGGATGATGATTTGCTCACTTTGCTCGCGCATGACCGCGACATGTTCAACCGCTGGCAGGCGGCCCAAACGTGCGCAACACGCTGGATGATCCGCGCCGTCAATTCTGTGCGTCATGGCGGCACACCCGATGATGCCAACAAGATCAGCACGGCCCTCGCCGCCGTGCTCGCAACTTATGAGCAAGATCCCGCTTTCACCGCGCAAGCAATCATCTTGCCGAGCGAAGCAGATCTTGCGCGCGAAATTGGGACAGATGTCGATCCTGATGCTGTTCATTATGCGCGCAAAATTTTGCGAGCGCAGATCGGTCGCGCTTTGAGAGAAGATTTAGAGCGCGTCTATCACGCGCTCGCCATGACGCAGGCCTATTCGCCAGATGCGACCAGTGCAGGCCGGCGCGCCTTGCGTAATGCGGCGCTTGATCTTCTGGCAGCCGGTGCGCCACAGGCCGGCGCACAATTGGCCAGCGCGCAATTCCGCGCCGCCAATAATATGACCGATCAAATTGGCGCTTTAAATGTGCTCGCCTTGATACCAGGCGATGCGCGCGAAGCCGCCCTCGACTCTTTCTTCCGGTCACACGCCAGCGATCCGCTGGTCATCGACAAATGGTTCGCCCTGCAAGCCATGATCCCGGAAGAAGCGACTTTGGCGCGCGTGAAACGGCTCATGAACCATCACGCCTTCTCGCTCACCAATCCCAATCGTCTGCGTTCGCTCATCGGCGCTTTTGCCACGGGCAATCTCACCCGCTTCAATGCGGCCGATGGCTCGGGCTACGACCTGCTGGTGGAAACCGTTATTGCGGTCGACCCCAAAAACCCGCAGGTCGCTGCGCGTCTGCTCGCAGCCTTCCGTAGCTGGCGCTCGCTCGAGAGCGGCCGCAAGGCTTTGGCAGAAGCCGCCCTGCAAAGGGTCGCGGCCGTGCAAGACCTCTCAGCCGATGTCCGCGACATCGCCCAGCGCTCTTTAGGAGTCTAAAGAGTCCTCTGAGTCCCAGCGGGATTCTGAAAATCCCGCTTCGCACAAGCTCACCCAGAAAAAATTTTCATAAACCTTTCATTAAGGTCTGGACAAAGCGATTCGCTGCGATTCAGATGGGAGGTGATTCGGGGCGTGGCGATGCGGCACATTGGCTCACCTCGAAGCGGTTTTTGAGGGGGCCAAAGCATGGCGCGTGCAAACGCAGCCACATTTTCCGCTCGCGCGGAAATTGAGATGGAGACTGCGCCAAGCAGATCTCCCATCGGCGACCTGTCTGCGCCGCGCTTCCAACGCCAATTTCTCCTCCCCCTGACGATTATTCTTGCTGCCATCGGTCTTGCTGTTTTTGGCGTGCATGATGCAATGGAAAGCCGCAAAGCCGTTTATGAAACAGCCGTCGATGAAATCGACATGGTGGCCACGGGCCTCAAAGCTGAAATCAATCTGCTCGCGCGCAAGAATGAGACAGGCCTTCCTGCTTTCACTCCGCGCATCTTTGCACATGGGCGCGAAATCTATCTCGCCAATGAAAGCGGCGTGGTCATCAGCCACATGCCGCAAGGCCAAATCTCCGGCGCCAATCTGCAAGATGTTTTGGGCACAACGCAGCCTCTCACCTTTTTTGCCGATACGGCAGGCGCCATGCAAATCACTCTGGCAGATGGGCGCGAAGCGCTGGCTGCCGTGCGCACATTGGATGCGCCCTATGGCCAGCTCGCGCTCGTTCAGCCCATGCGTGATGTCTACGCCTCTTGGCGCATGGATGTGCTGCGCGGTGCCTTGCTCATCATCGGATTTTTAGGCCTGATTGCCCTGGGTGCGCGCGCCTATTTGCGCGAATTCTTACAAAGATCAGATGCAGAAGAAGCCCGTTTGGGCTTGCGCCAACGCTTTGACGCTGCTCTGGCGCGCGGGCGCTGCGGCCTTTGGGATTGGGATATTGCGCGCGGGCGAATCTATTGGTCGCGCTCCATGTATGAAATTCTTGGCCTCGAACAGACGGAAGAATTCCTCTCTTTCGGGGACGTGAATGATTTAATGCATCCGCAAGATGGTGATCTCCATTCAATGGCGGAAATGCTCGCCAGCTCGCAGACCAATGCGCTTGATCATGCCTTTCGGATGCGCAATGCCAAAGGCGAATGGCTTTGGATCCGCGCGCGCGCCGAAATCATGCGTCAAGGCGCACAAGGCAATCCGCATCTTGTCGGCATTGCAGTTGATATTTCCGACCAGAAAACGCTGATTGAACGCACAGCAACCGCTGATATGCGCCTGCGCGATGCGATTGAAACCATTTCTGAGGCTTTCGTGCTTTGGGATGCAGATAATCGCC
>CAWUNF010000111.1:0-5690 GCA_963923195.1 uncultured Hyphomicrobiales bacterium
CTTTATCGACAGCGAGCGTCTCGCGCCCGCCTTGATGGAAGGCAATCGAGAGATCATGGATTTCAAGCAGCGGCGTGCTCATGAGAATGTCTTTCGCGGATCGAAGGCATCGCGCACAGCTTCGCCAATGAAGATCAACAGTGACAACATGGCGGCAATGACGAAAAAGCCCGCAAGCCCAAGCCAAGGCGCCTGCAAATTCGATTTGCCTTGCAACAGCAATTCACCCAAGGAGGGCGAGCCAGGCGGCAGGCCAAAGCCCAAAAAGTCGAGTGAGGTGAGCGTTGTGATGGAAGAATTCAGCACGAAGGGCAAGAAGGTGAGGGTCGCCACCATTGCATTGGGCAAGAGATGACGAAACATGATCTTGCCATCAGAGAGGCCAAGCGCACGCGCTGCATTCACATATTCAAAATTGCGCGCGCGCAAAAATTCTGCGCGCACCACATGCACCAGCGACACCCATGAGAAAAGCAGCAAAATGCCGAGCAGAACAAAAAAGCCCGGCGTGATGATGGAAGAGACAATGATCAGCAAATAGAGATGGGGGAGCGACGACCAAATCTCGATGAAACGCTGCGAGATCAAATCCGTCAGACCGCCGAAATAGCCCTGCACCGCACCTGCGGCTATGCCGATCATGGATGAAACGCCTGCGAGTATCAGGCCGAAGAGAATGGAAATGCGGAAGCCATAAATCAGGCGCGCAACCACATCGCGGCCCTGATCATCTGTGCCAAGCCAATTTTTTTCCAAAGCGTGACAGGTCTCAGCAATGCTCTTGCATTGCGCATCCGTTAGCCACCAAGTGGGTGGTGAGGGAGCCGGTGTCGGCAGATCGCGCTGATGCGTGCGATAGGAAAAGCGGATCGGCGGCCAGAGCATCCAGCCATTGGCTTCGATCTCTTTGGCAATTTCTGGATCGCGATAATCAGTCTCTGCGAGGAATCCGCCGAATTTCTCTTCCGGATAGGTTTTCAAAACAGGAAAGAGAATCTCGCCTTTGTAAGAAGCAATGATCGGGCGATCATTGGCAATGAATTCAGCAAAAAGCGATAGAACAAAACAAATCAAGAAAATCCAGAAGGACCAAAACCCACGCCTATTGCGCTTGAAATTATCTAAGCGCCGGCGGTTGATTGGCGAGAGTTTGAGAAAACCCTTTTGCTCAAGCACGGGTGCAAGAGGTGCAGAGGATGTGCTGGAGAGTTCGTCGTGCATGGTCGAGGTGCTCATCTCACACCTCCCGCGTTTCGAAATCAATGCGCGGATCAATCCATGTATAGGTCAGATCGGAAATGAGATTCACGATGAGACCCAGTAGCGCGAAAATATAAAGATTAGCAAAGACCACCGGATAATCGCGGTTGATGATGGATTCATAAGAGAGCAGGCCCAGACCATCGAGCGAGAAAATGCTCTCAATCAGCAGCGAGCCGGTGAAGAAGGCATGCACAAAGGCAGCGGGAAAGCCTGAAATCACAATCAGCATGGCATTGCGGAAGACATGGCCGTAGAGAACTTGGCGCTCGGTGAGGCCCTTCATGCGCGCGGTCTGCACATATTGTTTGCGGATTTCTTCGAGGAAAGAATTTTTTGTGAGAAAGGTCGATGTGGCGAAAGCGCCAATCGCCATAGCAGTCACGGGCAGGGCAATGTGCCAGAGATAATCGAGAATTTTTTGCGGCCATGAAAGGTCAGCAAAATTCTCAGACCAAAGACCGCGCAGTGGAAAAATTTGCCAGAAGGAGCCGCCAGCAAAAAGCACGATCAGCAGAATGGCAAAGAGAAAGCTTGGAATGGCATAGCCCACAATGACAATGGCACTCGTCCATGTGTCAAAGCGCGAGCCATCTTGCACGGCTTTGCGAATGCCAAGCGGAATGGAGATGGCGTAAGAAAGAAGCGTCATCCAAAGGCCAAGCGAGATGGAGACGGGCAGTTTTTCTTTGATGAGTTGTAAAACGGGTGTGTCGCGAAAATAAGATCGGCCGAAATCAAAGACAGCATAATTCTTCAGCATGATGAAGAAGCGCTCGTGGGCTGGCTTGTCAAAGCCAAATTGCTTTTCAAGTTCCGCGATGAATTTCGGATCTAAGCCTTGCGCGCCGCGATAGCGTGAATCAGCGCCACCCGCGCCACTTGTTTGCGCCGCCGCACCCAGATCACCCGCGCCCCCACCAAAGCGCGCGGTTGCTCCAGAATCGAGACCTTGCAATTGCGCGAGCACACGCTCCACCGGCCCGCCTGGTGCAAATTGCACGATGACGAATGAAATGAGCAGAATGCCGAAAATGGTTGGCACCATGAGGGCAAGGCGGCGGGCAATATAAGCGAACATGCTTTTCCTTGAATGGATGCTGGCGCGCCAGCTCAGCCTTTATAATCGATACGTTTGGCTTTTTCAGCGTCCCACCACCAAGTGCTGGGTGCGCCCGTTGAATAGCGCGGCGTTTTGTCGGGGCGCGAGAAGACATCCCAATAAGCAATCAGGCTCTTGTCCTTATACCACATCGGGATCCAATAGCGCCCAGCCCGCAACACGCGGTCGAGCGCGCGACAGGCCACATTGAGGTCTTCGCGCGTTTCTGCGCGCGCAATTTTGTCGATGAGAAAATCAACCGCCTTGCTTTCAACGCCTGCGACATTGCGCGTGCCGGGTGTCTTGGCGGCTTCCGATGACCATGTGATGCGCAAGCCATCGCCCGGCGTGAATGAGCCGCCAAGCGCCATTGTGACAATGTCGAAATCGAAATTATCCAAGCGGCGCTTATATTGCGCGGCATCGACCGTGCGGAAAGTAGAAGCAATGCCAAGCTTGCGCAAATTGGCTTGCAGCGGCTCAGTGTGTGGCTTCAAAGCGCCAGAGGAATCCAAGAATTCAACTTCAAATGGCGTGCCATCTGGCAGCAACAGGCGATTATTGTCGCGCTTGCAGCCAGCAGCGCGCAGCAATTCATCCGCGCGGCGCAAAAGATTGCGGTCAGAGCCCGAGCCATCGGAAGAGGGCGGCACATAGGGCTCGCCAAATGTTTCTGCTGGAAGCTCTGCGCGGAAGGGCTCAAGCAAAGCAAGCTCTGCAGGTGCGGGCAGGCCGCTCGCCTTCATGTCGGAATTTTCGAAGAAGGAGGCCATGCGCTTATAAGCGGAATACATAATGTTGCGATTGGTCCATTCGAAATCGAAAGCCAGACCAAAAGCCTCACGCACGCGCGCATCTTTGAACTTTCCGCGCCGCGTATTGAAATACCAACCTTGGCTAGGGGTGGGTGCGCCATTGGGCAATTCATCGCGCTTCACACGGCCATCACGCACAGCCGGGAAGTCATAGGCGGTCGCCCATAAGCGCGCCGTATATTCTTCATTGAAATTGATCTGGCCAGATTTGAAGCCCTCAAAGGCAACTTGCCGCTCGCGATAATATTCATAGCGAATGCGGTCGAAATTATTTTGTCCCACATTGACGGGGAGTTTTTCCGCCCAGTAATTTTTCACGCGTTCAAATTCGATAAAGCGGCCTTGTTCAAAGCGCGCAACTTTATAGGGGCCAGAGCCGAGCGGGGCTTCAAGCGTTGAGGCTTCAAAATCGCGACCCTGCCAATATTTTTCAGAGAAGATCGGCAGGCCTGCAATGACGAGATGCAAATCGCGCGAGCGGTTCTTGGTAAAGCGCACCACAATCGTGTCATCGCTTGTCGCTTCCGCGCCGATAAATTCGGTGAGGATCGAGCGATAGACCGGGTGGCCTTTTGCTTTCAAAATATTGAAGGAGAAGGCCGCATCGCGCGCGGTGAGTTTTGAGCCATCGTGAAAGCGCGCTTCAGGGCGAATGTGGAAGCGATAGGTCAGCTTGTCGGGCGCAATGCGCACGCGGTCTGCGACCAGTCCATACATAGAGCCCGGTTCATCGCCAGAGCCCACCATGAGCGTGTCAAAAGTCATGTCCATGCCGGCGGCGCCATCGCCTTTAAAGACAAAAATATTTAGCGTGTCGAAAGTTTCGAAATTTTGATTGCCGCTGGTGTTTTTAATTTGAATGGCAAGCGTGCCACCGCGAGGTGCTTGCGGATTGACATAAGAAAAATGCGAAAAATTGGCGGGCAGCGCCAATTCACCAAAAGTGGAGAGGCCGTGCGTTTCTATCTCGCCATCCGTTTGCGCTGTGGCCCAGTCGCGCGGCCAGCTCAAGCTTGCAGCGGCGCTTGCGGCGAGTGTCAGCGTGGTGCGGCGGGTGACGTTCATGCAGCCCTCGAATGCGGCGAATGGCCGTAAATGATTCGGGCCGATTATGTCGCTTTTTTGAGGGGCCGCTAGAGTCTGCACCGCAAATGAAAAAGGCCGGGACGAACCCGGCCTTTTGAAAAGATTGAGAAGCTTGACGCTTACTTGCCGAATTACTTGCCCGGCAGCGGGGCTGGTGCATCGGCCATCGAGCGCAGATAGGCGATAATATCCGCGCGCTTGGCTGCATCCTTTTCGCCGCCGAAGGCCATTTTCGTGCCCGAGGCGAAAGCCTTAGGTGCTGCGATGAAATGGTCGAGATTGTCGTAAGACCAATTGCCGCCCTTGCCCTTGAGCGAGTCGGAATAACCAAAGCCCGCAACAGAACCAATCGGACGGTTCACAACATTATAAAGCGCTGGGCCAACCTTATTGGCGCCGCCCTTTTCAGGTGCGTGGCAAGCCGAGCAAGGCTTGAACAGGCCTTCGCCCTTTTTGGCATCAGCCTTAGCGAGGAGCTCGGGAAGCGGCACAGCGGCCGCGGCTGCAGCAGCGCCGCCGCCGGCAGAGGCTTCTTCAGCCGCGGGAAGCGCATAGGCCGATTGCTTCGGCACGCCACCCTTGAAAACTGCATCGGAAAGGATGCCGAGACCCATCATGAACAAAAGCGTGCCGAGCACTGCGCCGGCGATTTTATTGAATTCAAAGGAATCCATGTCTCTGGGGCTCCGCATTGACTTGTCTTTTGGCCGTCCTACCCGCACGGCCGTGGGCGCTGCGCTCTTGGTGCAAGGCGCGCGCGGGGGTTGATTACCCGCTTTGCCGCCGTCTTGGCAACAGAGTATAAGGGCCCGCGCACTGATACCTTTTGCCGCTTGGCTTGCGGTGGTTCCGGGCCTTGATGACAGCGCCGCGCTGTGATTTGAGGCTCAGCCCCGCTGAGAATGGCATAAGTACCTGATAATAAAGCAGAATTTAATGTCTGATCCGATTGTCCTCGTCCCGGCCCGGCTGGGCTCCACCCGGCTGCCCAATAAGCCGCTCGCTGATATTCATGGCGAGCCGATGATTGTGCATGTCTGGCGGCGTGCCTGTGAGGCGGGGATCGGACCTGTTTTGGTGGCGGGCGATGCGCCGGACATCATTGAGGCGGTCAAAAAGGCGGGCGGGGATGCTGTCCTCACACGTGCCGACCATGAATCGGGTTCGGACCGCATCTGGGAAGCGGTGGAGCTTTTTGATCCGCAAGGCCGTCATGATGTGATCGTCAATGTGCAGGGCGATCTGCCAACGATTGAGCCTTACGCGATTCAAGCCGCGCTTTTGCCGCTGGCTGATCCGGCGGTGGATATTGCAACGCTGGCTGTCGAGATTACGCGCGAAGAAGAGCGGCATGATCCGAATGTGGTGAAGATTGTTGCCACCCCTTTGTCGGCTGGTCGCATGCGCGCGCTTTATTTCTCGCGCGC
>CAWUNF010000112.1:0-5690 GCA_963923195.1 uncultured Hyphomicrobiales bacterium
TAAAGCGTTTAGTTGTTCATTCATTGCAAATGAGATCCGCATAACAGGATCCATGCAGGAGGAGCGCCGCCCGTGTCTCAATTACAATATGTCGCGCATCCAGCAGGCACTGCTGATGAACGCTTTGTTGCACCCGAACTCGTGCTTCACGATACATCTGGGCTGCATTTGCGTGGCAGCCGTTGCCGAGCCTGTGGTGCACTTGCCTTCCCACGCGCACAAGTTTGTGCCGAATGTTTGAGCCTAGACGTCGAAGATCATCAATTACCGAATGAAGGAACGCTCTACTCCTTCGCGCGCGTGCACCAAGCACCAGCAGGTTGGGATGTGCCCTATTTTCTGGGCTATATCGATCTACCTGATGGTCTGCGTGTTCTTGCGCATCTTGATGACAGCGCACATTCGCTTTCCATCGGCGCGCCGATGCGATTGACCTCGGGACGCGTTGGCCAAGACGCCAATGGTCAAGCCATGTTCAGCTATGTGTTCGCGCCGATTGATGGGGGCCAAAAGTGACCGATGTTCACGTGCTTGGAACGGGCGCTATACCGTTCCGCAAATATCCGGAAAAGACACTGGCTGATCTTGGTTGGCCCGCGCTGCGCGAAGCCATTCTTGAAGCCAATGTGAAATCTGCCGATATCAATGCCGTTTATTGCGGCACGGCTTTGGGCGGCATGTTAGCTGGCCAGCGCGTAACCAAAATGCTTGGCATGTCGGGCATGCCCATCATCAATGTTGAAAATGCCTGCTCCTCAAGTTCATCAGCCCTCGCGCAGGGTTGGATGGCGATCAAAAGCGGCAAGTTCGATTTGGTGGCGGTGATTGGTGTCGAGAAGCTGACCAAGTTTGGCGGAGGCACGCTGCCATTGGAGAAAGAGGACTGGGAAGTCAATCAAGGCCTCGTCATGCCAGCGCTCTATGCGATGCGCGCCAATCGCTACATGCATGAATATGGCTTGACCCATAGCCAGCTCGCGCAGGTTTCGGTGAAGGCGCATGATCATGGTGCGTTGAATCCCAATGCCCAGATTCGTAAGCAAGTCACGTTGGAAGAAGTGATGTCCGCACGGCCAGTGGCTGATCCATTCACGCTCTGGCACTGCTGCCCAACAGGTGATGGAGCTGCGGCCCTCATTCTCGCATCATCGGAAGTGGCCAAGCGTTATCGCAGCGACACGGTGCGAATCCTCGCCTCCGAAGTGACCTCGGGAAAATATACCAACGGCTATCGCGATATGACCTTCCCGGAATTAACGGCGCGTGGTGCACATGAAGCCTATGAAATGGCGGGCTTGGGACCAGATGATGTTGATGTGGCCGAAATTCACGATGCATTCACGATTGCCGAGCTGATGTATTACGAAGCCTTCGGCTTTTGTGAACGCGGCGGCGCTTATGATTTGCTGAATAGTGGGGCAACATCGCTGGGCGGACGTGTTCCCGTCAATCCCTCGGGCGGACTCTTGTCGCGCGGCCATCCGGTTGGTGCAACAGGTGCGGTGCAGGCGGTGGAAGTCGTCCGACAGATCGAAGGTCGCGCAGGCGCGCATCAAGTCGCAAATGCGAAAGTCGGCCTGACCCATGCGACAGGGGGCGGCGTTGCAGGCTATGACCATGGCGCCTGCTCAATCCACGTTTTCGCCCGATAATCGTTGCAAGCCATCAAACGCTCCCAACCATGATGAATGGTCGGGAGCGTTTATTTTTGACCTCAATCTTCCAGAGGTTTGCCGCGCGTTTCCGGCCCCATCCAGATCACGAAAAGCCCCGGCACAAAGAGCCAACATGTCACAGCTGCAGCGGCAGGAATTGAGCCCATGACGCCAATGAGGCTGCCTGCAATCAACGGCCCCAAGGCTGTGATGCAGCGTGCGAAGTTCCAGCAGAAACCTTGCCCTGTCGCACGGACGCGTGTCGGAAACAATTCGGGCAGATAGGCCGCAAAGGTTCCAAAGCCGCCAATGACGAAATAGCCATAGACGGGCATGAACCAAAGAACAGCCTCAACCGTCTTCACCTGCTCGAAGAGATAGAGCGATGAAATGAGCGAACCTAGCATGAAGATGAAGTAGGAGATCCTGCGACCTAAAGCTTCCGTCGTCCAGATGAGGGACAGGTAGCCAAGGATCGCGCCCGCCATCATCAGCATGAAGGCATAGCTGACCATCGCGACGCCTTGCGTTGCAGCCTGCGGCCCTAGCATTTGATTGATCCAGCTCGGCAGCAGCGTCAGGCCACCCCAGCACCCGAGCATCATCGATGACGAGATCACAACGCCGACGAAAGTCCGGCGCCCAAGACCTTGTTTAAAGATGCCGAGAAATGTTTGCGTGGGAGACTGGCTCAATGTCTCGCTACGAACCTGCAACCAGCGTTCAGGCTCAGGCACGAAACGACGAACACCCAGCGCAACGATTGCGGGCAAAGCGCCAATGAAGAGCACCAAGCGCCAGCCGCCAATCGGCCCGAAGATAAGATTGTCGAGCGCTGCAAGGAAAAACCCGAAGGCAAAGGCCATCTGCATGATCTGCATGGCGCGTGCCCGTTGCTTTTCAGGCCATGTTTCCGCGATGAGCGCTGCACCTGCTGCCCATTCACCGCCAATGCCGAAGCCTGCAAGGGCCTGCAAGATTGCCAATTGCCACCAAGTCTGGGCCAGCCCTGACAGTCCCGTGAAGCCTGCATAGATCAGGATGGTGATGACCATGGTTTTGGAACGACCAATGCGGTCTGCAACCACACCAAAGATGATGCCACCAATGCCCCAGCACAAAAGCTTGATCGCCATGATGAGCGAGCCGGTCTGTGCGATGACTTTAGGATCACTGACGCCGAGCAATTCTCTCACGCTCGGGAATAGAACAAGGGTGAAGAGATTGAGATCCATCGAGTCAAACATCCAGCCCATAAAGGCCGAGATCAGAATGAGCCAATGCGTGCGCGTGATCTGCTCCGCCTTGGGCGGATAGGTTTCAGTCGCTTCTGCGGATGTCATTGTGTTGCCTCCCCTGTTGTTTTTATGCTTCTCCCGTAATCACCCCTGCACGCCTGAGCTCTTCGATCTCTTCAGCTTGCATGGACAGCACTTCGCTCAACACCCGGGAATCTCCACCAAGTTTTGGCGGATAAGAATGGTCTCGTTCCGGGCTATCGCGGAATTTCATCGGATTACCTGCAACGCGCAGATGATCACCTTGGTCATTTTCCATCTCGAGCAACATATTGCGCGCGCGCACCTGAGGATCTTCGAATGTCCGATCAAGGGTCGCGACCTCTGCAGCAGGAATCTCGGCATCAACCAAGATTTGAGCCCATTCAGCAGCAGATTTTTTTGAAAAGGCCGCCTCAAGGAGCTGCCACAACTCATGCCGATTTTCATATCGACGTTCGTTGATTGCAAAACGCAGATCATCGGTGAGAGACTCAAGGCCAAGCACACGACACAAATTCTTCCACATCCGTTCTGTATTGGCCGTGATCACAACATCGCGGCCATCTCCGCAGGGAAACGAACGATAGGTGGGAATGGAATCATGCCCAGCGCCTTGCCGTCCCGGGGCTTTGCCAGACTGCAAATAATAAGCTGCCTGATAGCACAACATCGCAACCTGACAGTCGAGCATGGCAATATCGACCCACTTGCCCTGACCTGTGCGCTGGCTCTCCACAACTGCAGCGAGGATACCGCTCACCGCATACATGCCAGCTGCCAGATCTCCGATCGGGATACCTGAGCGAACAGAACGCCCATCAGGCTCTCCTGTGAGAGACATGCCACCAGACATGGCCTGCACGATCATGTCATAAGCGGGCCTGTCGCGATAAGGACCATCTTGTCCAAAACCGCTAATAGAACACCACACGATAGAAGGCTTCTGCGCTTTGATCTTGTCATAGGACAGGCCAAGGCGCTCCAACACCCCCGGCCGAAAATTCTCGACCACAACATCGCTTTCCAAGGCGAGGCGATAGAGAATTTCACGCCCTTTTTCGGTCTTCAAATCCAATGTCAAACTGGATTTGTTGCGATTGATCGACAGATAATAGGCGCTTTCATTGGCAACAAAGTAAGGCGGCAAACGACGCGTCATATCGCCTTCGGCCGTTTCAATTTTGATCACCTCCGCACCCAAATCACCCAGCATTTGCGTTGCGAAGGGACCGGACAGAAAGATGGTTAGATCAAGAATGCGCAAGTGAGACAAAGGACCGCGATACTGCGCTTGTTTGTCCGTTGAGTGCATAGCTTGGCTCACGCGCAGGATCCTTTCCCATGATCATCTAAAGCGGCAATGTTTCGTAGGCTCCTGCCTTATCGAGCAGTTCAACGATGCGATCGGGTGTGAGTGGCGAATCCACCGCATGAAAACCAAAGGGCGAAAGCGCATCTTCAATAGCGGAGATGATGGCTGCGGGCGCTGGGATAGTGCCCCCTTCACCTGCACCTTTTACACCCAGAGGATTGAGCGGGGATGGCGTTTCAACATGTGCGATTTTGCAAGTTGGAACATCCGTCGCCATCGGGATCAGATAATCAGCGAAACTCGTTGTGAGCGGCTGTCCATTCTCATCATATTTCATCCACTCAAACATGGCATTGCCAACACCATGAGCAACGCCACCCTGCACTTGTCCATCAACGATGAGAGGATTGATGATATTGCCCGCATCATGCGCGACAGAATATTGGAGAATTTTGACACCGCCTGTGATCGGATCCACTTCCACTTCAGCCACATGTGTCCCAGAGCAATAAGCGGCTTGAGGTGGCGTGAAATAGGCGGTGTTCTCAAGCCCGGCTGTTTGACCCGGATGTAAAGAAAAGCCAGGCATGCCCTGCGCCAAACGTGCCAACTCACCAAATTTCAGCACGGGCTTGTTGCCATTGCGCGCAAAGGCCTCACCATCAACGACGTCAATGTCCTCAGCCGCGACGCCCAAGGTCTGAGCCGCGAGAGCGACGACTTGCGCACGCACAGATTCACCGGCGAGTTTGGCTGATGATCCCGCATTGACGGCTTGCCTGCTTGCGAAAGCACCCACACCATTGGCGATCGCAGCTGTATCACCAACCGTGATCACAATATCTTCCATTCGGCATCCAACACTGTCGGCGACGATTTGGCAGAGTGTGGTGCGTGTGCCCTGGCCTTGCTGTGTCGCACCCGTTGCAACAGCAACTTTACCGCTGGGCAACACACGAACCGTCACACCTTCAAATGGACCAAGCCCCGTCCCCTCGACATAATTGGCAATTCCGATGCCGATATAGCGACCTTCTTCGCGGGCAGCTTTCTGACGCGACAGGAAGTTTTCATAGTCAGCAAGGCGCAGGGCCTCCGACTGACCTTTCGGATAATCGCCACTGTCATAAATAAGTGGCTTGCCGTCGCGGAATGTGAGCCCGACAGAATAAGGCATCTGCTCAGGTTGAATGAAATTGCGCGCACGCAATTGCGCCTTGTCGATCCCAAGCTCGCGCGCAACACGGTCCATCAACCGTTCCATCGCAAAGACCGCTTGTGGCCGCCCAGCACCGCGAACAGGGGATGTTGCGACCTTGTTGGTGAGTGCAACTCTAACATCCAGCTGATAGGCCGGCACGATATAGGGGCCGGGCATCGTCGCTGCAGCGATATAGGGCATGATGATGCCCCAGGGCACAAAAGCCCCCGTGTCATGCAACA
>CAWUNF010000113.1:0-5648 GCA_963923195.1 uncultured Hyphomicrobiales bacterium
AAATCGGATTCCGCAAGGAGTGCTGGTTCGATTCCGGCTAGGGGCACCATTTCTTTTGCATCTGTCGCCACGGCTTCAAGGTTTTGTCAGGAAATTCATCTAGCCTCTTTGGCATGGATGATTCGCTGCATCGCCTTTACCAATCGATTCTCGCGGCCCGCGCGCGCGATCCTGCACATTCCAAGACATCCAAACTCTTTCATGCTGGCATTGAAAAAATGGCGAAAAAGCTCGCCGAAGAGGCCGTTGAAGTGGGCCTTGATGCCGTGCATATGCGCCGCGAGCGCGTGATCTTAGAAAGCGCGGACCTTCTTTATAATCTCACCGTGCTTTGGGTTGAATGTGGCATTCGCCCCGAAGATGTCGCGCGCGAAATCACGCGCCGCGAAGAGCTTTACGGCATTGCTGAAAAATTGCCGAAGGCTGAGAAGCGCCCAAAAGCCGCGCGCTTGCGCCCCTTGCGTCTTGTGCCGCGCGGATAAAAATCACGCGCCCGCAAAACGCGCAAATTCCTGCACCACGCGCTCATAAACCGGCCGCTTGAAAGGAATAATCATGGCAGGCAAATCTGCCATCGCCACCCATTTCCACTGGTCGAATTCTGCTTTGTGGCCACCAGCAGGCGTAAGAATATTGATCTCGCTGTCATCGCCTGTGAAACGCAATGCGAACCATTTTTGTGTTTGGCCAATATAGCGGCCCTTCCACGCTTCTTTGGCAATCTCTTCCGGCAGATCATAGGAAAACCAATCACTCGCTTCAGCCAAAAGCGTCACATTGGTGACGTTGGTTTCCTCTGCCAATTCGCGCAAAGCGGCGGGATAAGGATCTTCGCCCTCATCAATGCCCCCTTGTGGCATTTGCCATTCATGGCCTTCAGCCACATGTTCGCGCAAAGCCTTATTGGCGCGACGCCCGACAAAAACCAAACCTTGCGCATTGATCAGCATAATGCCCACGCAGGGGCGATATTTCTTATTCGACATGAGATGTTTTTACCGAGCAACCGTGCGCGCCGGTGCAGGAAATAGCGCCGACAGCGGCACAAGATCTATTCCTCGTGCCTCAAGACCCTGAGCGAAACGCGCGATCGGGTCAAGATAAGATGGCACGGCCGGCGCCACGCCAATCGCCATGCCTTTTTCGCGCGCCATATTTTCAAGCCGCCGCAGAGAAGTTTCCAGCGCATCTGGTGTGGAGGCTTCAATGGCGAGATCGGCGCGCAGCGATGGCGCACCCGTCGCCAAGGCCAAAGCCGAGGTCAAAGATTGGCGCGCCGTTCCATCATCAAAGAAAACAAGCCCGCGCTCAGCCACATCTTGCAAGAGCGGCATGAATGCATTTGTGCTCGCCATAAAACGCCCGCCCAAATAATGGGTGAGGCCAATATAGCCTTGGAAACGGCTCATATGCCAATAAAGCGCATCACGATTGCGCTCACGCGAAGCGCCCACCAACAAAGCGCGCGCGCCCAATTCTTGACTGGGCACAAAACCTTCCATCGGCACTTGCAGCAATAATTCATGACCTGCAAGACGCGCTTGTTCGGCTTGATCTTCAATGCGAGAGGCATAGGGCGAATAGGCCAGAGTGACAGCCGGAGGCAAAATTTTAATCGCTTGGGCGCTGGCTTGCGGATTGATCCCCAGACCATTCACAACAAGAGCAAGGCGCGGCGCGCCGGGTGGCAGGCGTGTATCAAGACCTGCGGGGCGCGCATAAATATCAGCCGGCCGCGCCCCATCGCGCGCGATGCGCGGCAAAGATCCATGAGGGCCAGAGGCCACCAATCGCGGGTCGGGCGCGGCTATCAGCGCCGATGGATTGCGCAAATCTTGCGGCACACGAATGACAATCGCATCTGATGCTTCTGCCCCGGTGCGTCTGATGATTTTGACTTGCGAATCTTGCTCAGGCGCAGAAGACACAATCCGCACACCAGGTGAAACTGAGACAAATGTATCTTCTTCACCGATCGTGCCCGCCACGGCTGGCAGATTGGGCACAGCAATGCGCCGCGGGGGTGCATAATCCACATTGGCGGCGAGCGGCAGATTGAGCGGCGTTGCAGCGCGATCTGTCACAAAACGAAAAGCAACAAGACCCAGCGCAAGCACAGCAATGCCTGACAGAGCCCATGCGCCCCATCGCACATCATAGGCGCGCATAGGCTTTGCCGCTTCCGGCCTCGCCTGCACATAACCAAGCGGCTTGTCGAGATCATCGAAACGCATACAGGTCTCAATCGGCTTGAAAAACCGGCTGCAGCCGGACGCCATTTTTGAAAAGAAATAAAAGGGCCCGACTTTCGATCACACCAAAGATCGTCGGGCCCACGCAATCACATGACTGATCGCCTCTCTCGAAAAGAAAGAGGCGATAGAGATTATTTCACCGTGCGCTCACCCGCTTGCGCCTTGGTGTAAGTACCGCGCAACATTTCGAGTGCGGCTTTCAATTGCTTGTCATTTTTCGGGTCTGGCGGCACATAGGCCTGCGAACCGCTCTTCTCTTCTTCGCCATTCTTCAAATGGCCCTTGAGAGAGGCTTCGCCCTTCGTGTCATCCTTGCCCTTCAATTCATCCGGCACGTCTTGCAAGATCTGAATATCAGGATCAATGCCCTTGGCCTGAATCGAACGACCCGATGGCGTGTAATAACGCGCCGTCGTCAAACGCAATGCGCCATTGCTCTGGCCCAATGGAATGATCGTTTGCACCGAGCCCTTGCCGAAAGAACGCGTGCCCACAATCGTTGCGCGCTTATGATCTTGCAAAGCACCGGCAACAATTTCCGATGCTGAGGCCGAACCACCATTGATCAGAACGATCACCGGCTTGCCCTTCGACAAATCGCCGGGGCGCGCATTATAGCGCTGCGTTTCATCGGCATTGCGGCCACGGGTTGAGACAATCTCGCCATGACTGAGGAAAGCATTGGATACAGCAATCGACTGATCCAAAAGACCGCCGGGATTGTTGCGCAGGTCAAGAATATAACCCTTGAACTTATCGCCCGGCATATCAGCCGTGAATTTATTGATCGCGGTTTTCACGCCATCATAAGTCTGTTCGTTAAATTGCGTGATGCGAATATAGCCAACATCGTCGCCTTCCTGACGGAAGCGCACAGAGCGAATTTGAATGACGGCACGCGTAATGGCGATTTCTTGACCCTCACGGGCTGAGCCACGCAAAATGGTGAGCTTGACTTGCGTGTTCACGGCACCGCGCATTTTATCGACGGCTTGATTGAGCGACATGCCTTGCACGCTCTCGCCATCAATGGCTGAAATAATATCACCCGCCATAATGCCCGCGCGCGCAGCCGGCGTATCATCAATCGGCGTGACGACTTTCACCATGCCGTCTTCTTGCGTGACTTCAATACCAAGTCCGCCAAATTCACCGCGCGTTTGCACTTGCATATCGCGGAAGCTTTTAGCATCCATATAGCTCGAATGGGGATCGAGCGAGGTGAGCATGCCCGAGACGGCTGCTTCAATCAGCTTTTGCTCGTTGGGCTTCTCAACATAATCAGAGCGGATTTTCTCAAAGACATCGCCAAAGAGATTGAGGCTCTTGTAAGTGTCAGAGACGGCCGCATTGGCGCCTGAGAAAAACAGATGTGATTGCGTGCCGACCAAAACGGTGGAAGCACCCAAAACCGCACCCAGCATGACAAGCGAAATCTTGCGCATTACCCGCGAACCTTTTCCAGCTCGGCCTTTGCCCACCATGGGCCCGGATCAATGGCCGTTCCGTCTTTTCTGAATTCAACATAGAGAATGGGCTGCGAAGCGCCAAGAGCAGATGCTGTCGCAAGCGCTGTTCTGGCCGACCCGTCACCCATCGTCGCAACCGGCTCACCCGCCAGCACGAATTGACCGACTTCGACGCTGATCCGCTCCATGCCAGCAAGCACCACATAGTAGCCACCGCCCGCATTGATGATCAAGAGTTGGCCATAGGTGCGGTAAGGCCCAGAAAAGGCCACCCAACCATCCGACGGCGAGGCCACGGGCGCACCCGGACGGGTGGCGAAAGACAGACCTTTTTCCGTTCCGCCAATGCCATCTGGCGCGCCATAGGTTTTGACGATTTTGCCGGAAACCGGGATAGGCAACAGACCCTTGGCATTAGCAAAGGCGATTTTCGGGGCAAGCCGCGCAGGATCACCAAAGGGCGTGGAAACAGCACGTGGATTGCGCGCTTGGGCCGCATCAGAGGCGGCGGCTTCCTGCGCCGCGCGACCGGCGGCTGCAATCTCCGCTTCTGAACGTGAAATCAGCTCTTTGAAATCGGCCGATTGCTTGGCGAGATCGAGCAGGCGCTGGCGCTGCTCGGCCAGTTTCTGCTCAGTCTCTTTCAGCGCATTTTGCCGCGCCGTCACCAAGGCTGAAAGCTTTTCATTATCGCGAACAAAGGTCTGCGCTTCAGCGGCCATACGTTCTTTTTCTTGCGCAATATTTTTGCGCAAGTCCACGAGATCATTGAGATCGCTTGCCAAAGCTTGCGCCTCAGAGCGCAATTCCGGCAGCACGGCGCCCAGCATCATGGCCGTGCGTACGGAACGCAAAGCATCTTCGGGCGAGGCCAAAACAGCCGGCGGCAGGCCGCGCCGCATCCGCTGCAAGACGGCCAAGACTTCGCCCAAAACAGCGCGGCGCGCGTCGAGCGATTTGCGGATGGCCTCTTCACTGCCAGCCGCCACATCGAGCCGTTTTTCAATCTCAGCCATGCGCGCTTGCGTCTGGCGCATTTTCGAATTGGTCTCAATCAGCGCTGCATTGAGCCGCGTGCGATCCATGCGGATGGCTTCGGCCTCAGTCTCAAGCGCGCGGCGACGCTCATCAGCCGCACGCAATTCGGCCTCAACGGCTTTGGGATCACGCGCCGGTGTTTGCGCAAAAGCCGGTACAGATGCGGCCAATAGCCACAAAACTGAAAAAGCCAGAGCTGCGCGATTTCGAATCATAGGTCCAGCATAGGCACGGCAAAGACGGCCGCAACGAGGCAAAATTAAACGCGGTGATAGGGATGGCCCGAGAGGATGGTGATCGCCCGGTAGATTTGCTCCGCCGCCATAATCCGCACCAATTGATGCGGCCAGGTCATAGCCCCAAAAGCCAGAACCATTGAGGCTTTGGCGCGCAATTCTGGATCAATCCCATCCGGCCCGCCAATGAGCAGAGCATAGGCGGGCGCGCCCGCATCCCGCGCAGCACCTATATCAGCGGCAAAGGCTTCGCTGCCCAAAGTCTTGCCACGCTCATCGAGCACGATGATGCGGGCGCCTGCTGGAATTTGTGCCGTGAGGAAACGAGCTTCTTCGCCCTTACGATCTTCAGGACGGCGCGCGCGGGATTCGTCCGTCTCGCGCATCTCAACACCCGTCAAGCCGACGCCGCGCGAGGCCGCTTGCGCGCGCTCCAAATATCGCGCGCAAATGTCTCTCTCCGGGCCGGCCTTCAACCGCCCGATGGCTGTAAGATGAATGCGCAAGCAGAGAGAACCATCGCGCTTGTTAAGCGCGACGATCAGCCTTCTGCTCGGCTGGACGATCCCCGCCCCACATTTTCTCCAGATTATAGAACTGGCGAACTTCGGGACGGAAAAGATGGACGATCACATCGCCCGCATCGACCA
>CAWUNF010000114.1:0-5636 GCA_963923195.1 uncultured Hyphomicrobiales bacterium
TCCTCTTCGCATCAGAAATGATTGGCGCTGTGCAGGGCATTGATCCGGAAACCGGTCATTATTTCGATGATACGAAGCGCTATGTCGATGCAGCGAAGAATCTCACCGATGCAGATCGCAAGAAGATTTTTGAGACAAACGCACGCACGGTCTATCCGCGCCTTGACGCTTTGTTGAAGAAGCGCGGCCTCTAATCACACCCACAAAAGGCGGCGGTTTTCGCCGCCTTTTTTCAATGGCTAAACTTTAGGAGACCAAAATGGCCCTGCCCCGCCTCAATGGCATTATCCGCGCCCTCGAAAGCGGCCAACATGCTTTCTCGAGCTTCCAGCCCATCGACATCAATGTGGCTGTTGAACTGACGCAGTCGAATTATGACGGCATTGTGCTTGAAGGCGAGCATCAGGGCTGGGACATTACCACCATGCGTCACGCGCTTCAGTACATGCTGAACCGCGGCCATATTGCGAAGAATGGTCTTGCGCCGAAAGTGACACCGATGGCGCGCGTGCCTTCAAATGGTGTCGAGAAAAACCAATTTCTCGCCAAGCAAGCGCTCGATATCGGCTGCTACGGCATTGTCTTCCCGCATATTTCGACGGTGGAAGAAGCCTATAATGCAATCTCCGCTTGCCGCTATGCGCGCCTGAAGGACAAGCCGCTTTATGAGCCGCAAGGCATTCGTGGCGATGGCCCGATGCAGGCTTGTCGCTATTGGGGCATCAGCCAGCAGGAATATTATGAAGTGGCTGACGTCTGGCCGCTCGCACCCAAGGGCGAGCTTTTCATCATCCTGCAGATCGAAGATACGCAAGGCATCGAAAATCTCGACGACATTCTGAAGAACGTGCCGGGCATTGGCGCGATCCTCATCGGCGAAGGCGATCTCTCACAAGAGCTCGGCTATCCGCGCCAGACCGAACATCCAGTGGTGCTCGACGCGATGGCGAAAGTTGTCGACACCTGCAAGCGCCACAATGTGATTGTCGGCCATCCGCATGTGTCGGGCGCTAATGCTGAACGCGTGATTTCGGAAGGCTACCGCTTCTTGATGTGCGCCGCACCGCGCAGCTATGGCACGTTGGACAATACACGCAAGCTGGTTGGTCGCTGATCACCAAAAGCAAAGCGTGAGACAAAAGAAAAGCCCCGGTCCGCCGGGGCTTTTTTATTTTGTGCTTAGGCGTCGCGAACGAGCAAAAGCAATTGTCCGCCTTCCACAAGATCGGCCCCAATGGGATGAGTAAGATCATAATTAAAATGCGCCTGCACAACGACGAGCAAGACGCGCGCACCCGGACGATACCAAACCGCATCCCGGAAGAGATCTGTCACTTCAAGGATGCCGGATGTTTCTTTGTCATCAACAAAAGGCGCGGCGGGCGGGGTGTAGGCGCCGCCAACCACATCACCAAACAAACTCGGTTCAAATTTGGTCACGACCTCAAAGGCACCTGAGCGCGTATCATAAGACCAAATTTTACCATTACGGCGGCTATTGCCCGGATCTTCGCAGAGATAGATGATGCCATCATCACCAATCGTGACATTGTCAAACATGTCACCGCCTTCCGTGCCGTCGAGCAGCATTTCAATGCGACCGATAGGCGAACCATCTGTCGCAATTTTTGTCACATCATCGAAGGTGACCGCCCACAGGCGACTGCGGCCGATTTGCGCCACATCTTGACCATCGCGCACTGTGCCATCGGCCGCAAAATTATTGCGATCTGTGGTGACAAAATAATAAAGATTGGGATTGCGTGGGTCCCAAGCGCCATCTTCGGGGCGCAAAAAGCTCGTGCCCTTGTTTGGCTCTGCGAGAGACACGGGCTTACCTGCGCCCTTACCCACCAATGACTTTTCAATACCGATATTTGTGGTGCGATTTTCAACTGTGATGCCGGACACTGAAAGGGCATAGATTTTACCGCCGGTAAGCCCGGCGCGTTCCACCGCTGAACCTTCACGCGACTTGCGTCCGAGATAGAGATAGACTTGATTGCTACCACCATCCGAATTGGCAGCAACAAGTGTCACATCACTTGTAACCGGACAAACCAACAGATTTTCCCAAGACGGCGGAAGATTTTTTTCATCATTCGGTACGCCAAAAGCAAAGCCCGGCAATTCATAAGCCTCGCCCGTCTCCGCAATGAATGCTAAAGCGCGATTAGCGCTTGCGCCACCGCCCTCCTCACCGTTCAAGAAAATGCGGCCCTGATAGCCAAGGCCAGATTGTGCATTGAACAATCCTGACTGAGGCGCGAGATCAGCCGAACAAAAGCGATTGAAATCACGTTGCTTGGCTGGCACCCGATCTGCCGATTTCCAGCCCTCCCCTGTCCAAAGATGCAATTTGGATGGGCTTGTCAGAAAGTCCTGACCAGCAAGCACCTGCAAAGAATCCTTATCCAACCGCCAACGCGAGACAAAAGCACCTTTGCCACCATGTGCGCGCTCAGCCCCTTTGCCGGCTGCCAATTCATGATTCATCAAAAGGGTGATGCTGCGATCGCCATTTTCAAAAGCGCCCAGACCATCTGGAATACCCGCCATACGATAGCCATTCACCTCATTGCCCGTCGTCAGCAGCGAGACAATATGCCAGCCCTGAGCAACGGGCTTGAGATATGAGGTGCCGGTCGCGGATGGCGTTGTACCGACAGCCGGCACATCGCGGCTCGAAGGGCCGCGGCTCACGGCCTGCGCAAATGGCGCGAAAGCAGCCGCATACGCAAGCGGCGGGAAGGCGGCGCTGCCCGCAATAAGCGCTGAACCCAGCAAGAGCTGACGGCGGTCAAAAGACGGCTGAAGAGCCATAAAAAAGTCTCCGCAAAGAAAAAGGTCGCCACGCACATTCGCGTGACGACCCTTCTTAGGTGGAGAAATATGACAAGCAGATGAAACTTTCTGAGGCTTAACCCTTGAAAGCCACAGCCGCTTTTTCAATCACATCAGCGGGGGTTTTCACAATCGCATCGGAATAGCCCTGCACCACTTTGCCGGGTGCCGGGTCCAATTCCAAAGCCCGCTTATTGGCCATTTCAATCATGGCGGGATCGGCGACCATTTTGTCAAATGTTGCGCGCAAATAATCGATGCGATCGGCCGGAATATTGGGCGGTGCGACAAGCGCGCGACCAATCATGGCGCCTGCTGAGGCAAATTCAATGACGCGCTTGGCTGTGGGATCATCGACCAGCTCTTGCATCAAAGGCACATTGGCCAATTCACGATTGCGCTTCAGGCCTGTCTGAATCACGGCAACCAAATCGCCATTGTCCAATTGGCGCTTATGCGTCACGCGCCACGAATTCCAAGCGGAAGACACAAGATCAATCTCACCGCGTTCCAGCGCAATGGAATATTCATTCGCGCCCGGATAGCCACAGATCATCTTATATTTATATCCGCCCAACACTTTTAACAGTGCTGGATATTGATAAGATTGGGCGGTTGTGCCGGTGCAACCCACAATGGTCTCCTGACGCTTCATATCATCAGGCGTTTTGGAGGGTGAATCTTTGCGGCGCACGAAAGCCGTATTCACCGGCGAGAATGAGCCAATATAGCGCATCTCCTCGACCTTCCATTTACCGACTTCCGGCTCCATCACCTGCGTATTGCCAATCGTTTCTGGCAAGACAGCCAGCACAGTGCCATCGCGCGGGGCTTGCGAATAAATCCAACTTGTGGCGACAAGTCCGCCACCACCGGGCTTATTTTCAACAATCACGGCGCCCGCTTGCGGCAGATGCACGCGCAGCATGTCAGCCGCCAGGCGCGCATAAAAATCGTAAGAGCCACCGGGCGGATGACCCACCATGACTTTCACTGTCTTGCCCTTGAAAAATTCTTCCGGGCTTTGCGCAACAGCCGGAGCCGCAGCGAGCGTGCAGGCAGCGAGCGCGAGAATAGGCAGCTTCTTCATGCTATTCATCTCCGATTGTGTCACTTGAGGCTTGGATAAAGTGCGAGCGCTGTGCCCGACAAAATTTGTGCGCGATCTCTATCTGACAGAGAGGCGAGCACATGCAGGGTCTCATCAACAATATTCTTCAGCGTGTCATCATGGGCTGGAAAATTTGAACCCCACAGCACGCGCTCTGCACCAAATGTCGCCAAAACTTTTGCCATAAAAGCGTCCGGCGTTGATTGACCCTGCTGGCAATGCTCAACCGTGCGGCTGGTGAGTTTGAGATAGATATTCTTATAACCTGCAATATCCCAAAGGCTCTGGGCTTTCGCATAGGGCGGACCATCATTGATGACGGGGCGCGCCAAATGGTCGAGCAAGAAATTCGTGCCCGGAAAAGCTTTCACAATTTTCAGCAAGAGCGGAATGCCCTCGGCCGTCATTTGCATGGCGATTGGCAATTTCAACTTGCCTGCTTTTTCCCAGACGGGGAAAGCGCGCTCATCATCGAGCCATGTTTGCTGGCCCGGCATTGTGGAACCTGTGGTGAAGACGCGCATACCCGTCATGCCACGTGATACCCAATGATCCATTTGGCTCAGCGCTTCTGGATCCAGCGGATCGAGCGAAAAGACGCCGGTAAACCGCTTTGGGAATTTCACAAGACTATCGGCGAGATAAGAGGAATTATGGCCATAAGCCGTTGAGGCTTGCACAACAGCGGCTTTTTCAACGCCAGCCTCATCCATCGCGGCAATGAGCTGTTCGGGCGTGGTCGGGCGCTCGGATGACCAATCGGATTGTTTGCCGCCAATTGGCGCCAAAGGATAGGCCACGCGGTCAGGTGACACGACGTGACAATGAACATCGATGATCATCGGCTTCTGGCCGGCAGCCATTGGCAACTCCTTTTGCATTTCCTCTGGACGGGCAATTGAGCCCTTTCGAGGCTCCTATCTAGGGGAGCGCCCTGCCTCAATCTAGTCGAGACTGTCCCTCATCCCGCCTGATGACCCCTAAAATCTGCTTCACCTGATCGAAAAAGCGTCTGTCACCCACAAGCCAGCTACGCTAGGCTTGGGGTCTATTCGGCGGGAGGATAACAGCATGAAACGGCTTTTGATGGCTCTGGCTTTGACCAGCGTCTCACTCACATCGGCTGTGGCCCAACAGGCCCTCAATATTCGCGGCACGATCCAATCTTTCGATGGCAAAGCGCTCGGTGTCGAAACATTCGATGGCCGCAAAGTCACCATTGATGTGCCCGCAGATTTGCGCGTGAGCACAACAAAACCTTTCTCGCTCTCTGAAGTGAAGCCCGGCATGAAGCTGGGCGTCACAACAGTGAAAGCACCTGATGGCACAACCATCGCCATTGATGTGCGCCCCATCTCTGCGACTGCGAGCGAAGGCCTGTCGCCTTATGATCTCAAGCCTGACTCCGTGATGACGAATGGCATTGTGGAGGCCACCGTTTCTTCCGCCAAAGGGCCAGAACTCACGCTGAATTATAAAACGGGCACGGTGAAGGTGATCGTGCCGCCAGAGGCCACGCTTTCACAACCAGGCCCTGGAACTTTGGCTGATTTAAAGCCGGGCGAAACAATCTTTGTGGCCGTGACGCATGATGGGCCCAAGCTCAATGCTTTGCGCGCACAAGTCAGCAAAGATGGCGTGAAACCGACGCAATAAAGGGTTTTATGGCGCAATCCATGTG
>CAWUNF010000115.1:0-5633 GCA_963923195.1 uncultured Hyphomicrobiales bacterium
ATCTTGCGGGGCGCGCTTTAAAACTTCTCGATAGAGCGGAACAGATTTCGCCCCGTCAAGTGCAGAAATCGTATGTGCCAATTCACGCCAAAAGATCAAACGATCAGGCGTTTCCTTCAACCGCTCGCGCAACCATTCAATCAATTCGCGATGACGCCCCTGCCGACGTTCAATGACAGAACGCAAGCGCACAAGCCGCTCTTCGCAGCCAAAACGATCAAGATAATGAATAGCAAGATCGAGCGCCTCTTTCTGGCGCGACATTTCTTCAATGAACCAACACAGATCAATCGCGACATCAATATCGTCTGGTAGAATTTTAACGAGGGCGCGCAATTCACGCTCAACCCCCGCATGATCACGCATACGACGCAAAGCCAGCACATAGGCCCGACGAATAGTTGCATCATCTGGGCGATGTTGAATAATATCTTTCAGCAAATCAGCGGCTTCTTGCGTTTCACCTTGTGGCAAAAGCAAACGCGCGCGATGGCCTGCCGCATCTAACCAAATAGGCGAATGTTTTTCGGCTATGGCAAGTGCACGCGCAAAACAAATAGATGCCTCACCATGACGACCAAGGCGCAAAGCTGCTTCGCCCAATAATTCTTCCAATTGCGCATCTGTGCCAAAGCCAAGCCCCTTACGGCACAAAGCTTCAGCATCAGCCCAGCGCTGCTCATTGAGGGCCAAGCGGGCTTGTTCCGCAATCGCAAGGCGCGGATCATCAGGGAGAGACGGGAGAGCGGGCCTGCGTTTCGCAGGCGCAGATTTTTTCTGCGACAAGGCAATGACCTGAATGAAAAATAAAAAGAACGATCAGAAAACGCTTTGAAATTAAGCCGCAGCCTAAGGCCGATCAAGAAAGGATGCGCGAGGCGGCCGACACATCAACACTTGTTTGACCGCGCACTCTCCCGCGCTTACGTTAAGTCATGCACAAGGCTCAGAGACATAAGCGGAATTTACTTCTGCTCGCCGCTTTGGCGGGCTTCGGATCAAGCTCCGCTTTGGCTGCGGGGGACCCGCAGCTTTGCGCCATGCAGGCGCGCGACTATGCCAATCTTATGGCCCCGCGCACGGGCGCGCCGGCCCTCAAACAGCCCCCTGGCCTGCCCGCCCCCAATCCTCGTGATCAACGGCCGGAGGCTATGCACATGGTGCCCAATCAGGATGCCTATCGGCGGGCCTATGAGGCCTGTATGAGCCGGGGCCCTTGGTGAGGAGCCCTCTGATCCTTGGTCTTTGGGCAGAAGGGCTAAATTGATCCCCAAAAGGGGAACATGGTAGCTAAAGCATAACCTTTTGAGGCCGTTATTAGGTCGGAAGCCTGCCCTGCGTCTGGTGATGAGGGGTGGCCTCTGTCCGGTAATGGCCGGGTAAGTTCTGCGTTTAGGTTTGTGCGTTATGGCCCATCCGCTTGTCGGAAAATATGAAGCAACCGACCTCACGGCGCTTGGGCCGGAGGATCGCGTTTTCGCACGTGCCGAAATCAAAGATGCGCTGTCGGGCAAAAGCAAAGCGAAGCTGAGCCCAGAAGATCGCGTCATTCTGCTGCGCCTGTGGATGGAGACTTTCGAGCGCCAAGCCCAACCCGCAACAGCCGCTGAAATTGCCAATGGCCCCGAAGCCGCGCCAACCAACCGCGCTAGGCCCGTGACGACCACGACGCGGCGCATTCCCAGCGTGCCAGTCCCCAAATTCACGACCATCAAAGCCATTTTCCGAGCGCTTTCTATATTGCGCTTTCCCGACCTGGTTTTCATCTGCTGCGGAGTGGCCGTGACCGTCGCCGTGGTCATGCTCGGTGCACATTCGATGGGTGAGGCACACCGGATCGAAGATGTGAAGCGCGAAGCGGAAGCTGTTGTCGCATGGCTAAAAGAAAATGGCGGAGACAAGCGCGCGGAAGAAAATTTCCAGCCGGCAACATGTAGCAAGAACGGAACAGAGACATGGAAAGGCTGCATTGCAGCTTTAACAGCCGAAGACGGACCGTTTGCAGGCAAAAAGAGTGCGTTTGAAAAATCACGCGATTTCTTCGCACCTAAATGCGACATGACCAATCCCGAAACAATTGGAACCATCATTATTGAGCGTGGAGCTGTGCCGCTGGGATCGACCTCCCTGTCTTATTCAGCCTTTGATGGCTCGGAAAGCCTCGCTAAAGACCTGACGATTCGTGTCATCGTTTGCGGCCGCGGCTTCCATCTCATCAAAGTTGCTACAGAAATAACCTTCTGAGGATGACGAAATGAGCACCCCGACGAAGGATCCCAACACAGAAGCTGCAGCCCCAGCCACCGCGCCAGAGTCTACGGTTGCGCCAAAGAAAGCGCCTGCAAAACCAAAGAAACCGGCTGGCAAGCCATTGCGTCGCATAATCTACGAATGGCTTTACAAGCCAAAGAATGGGGTACCGACCCGCAAGAGTTTTGAAAATTATCTCTCTATCCTGATCATCGCCAATATTGCGTGCATGATACTCGAAACAATTCCCGCGCTCGCGGTCTTTGAGCGTTGGTTGAATTATTTTGAGTTATTCTCAATTATTGTGTTTACAGCAGAATATTTGATCCGTCTTTTGATTGCCCCAGAAGAACCCGAGTTCAAAGACGCAAAAAATCCGCGTCTTAAATATCTCTTCTCTTTTTTCGCAATCATTGATGCGCTCGTAATTCTGCCTTTCTATATGGGCTCACTGGCACCTTTCGACTTACGCTTCCTGCGTATCTTGCGCCTTTTGCGAATTTTAAAGCTACTTCGTGTTTTGCTGCCTGCCTTCGAGGAATTTCGGAAACTCAATGAAGGGCGGACATTCCGTCAGCGCATTCACGCTCTCGTTTTTCCAAGCCCTTATGGCGGGCAACTACACCAATATTATGATCTCTTCATTGTCGTATGGGTGCTGATATCGGTATTGGCTGTTATTTTAGAGTCAGTGGATTCAATCTATTACAATCTTGCCGTTGAATTCGTGATCCTCGATGCTGTTGCAGTGCTCGTATTTTCTTTTGAATATATGATGCGCCTTTATTCTTGTGTTGAAGAACCACGTTTTCAGAGGCTGATCGTCGGGCGTTTAAGCTATGCAGCAAAACCGGTCGCTATCATCGACCTTTTGGCGATCATTCCCTTCTTCTTGGAAGTTTTCCTGCATCACTTGATCGACTTGCGCTTCTTGCGTTCGTTCCGATTGATGCGCCTTTTCAAACTCGTACGCTACTCGGGCTCAACCGATACACTCTTTGCCATTATCAGACGCGAAACCCCGATTCTTGCCACATCAGCTTTTACTCTCATGTTGCTGGTCGTGCTTGTTGCAAGCCTTGGCTATCTTTTTGAGCATGAGGCGCAGCCAGATAAATTTGAAAATATCCCAACCTCGATCTATTGGGCGGTCATCACATTGGCCTCGGTTGGCTATGGTGATATTTCGCCCGTCACTCCGATGGGTCGTCTTATGACGACCATGATGGCACTGATCGGCCTTGGTCTTTTCGCTATTCCTGCTTCCATTCTGTCATCTGCTTTCACACAAGAACTGCAATCGCAACGCCAAGCGATTGAGAACCAGCTCTTCGAAATGTTGAAAGACGGCATTTTATCGGACGACGAGCTGGCAGAAGTCCAAGTCCTCGCCCGCAAAATGAATATGTCGGATGAACAGCTCGAAATTCTGATCGACAAAGCGAAGCGTGAATCTGAAGAACGTGCGCGGAATGATATTTTCATTCCAGCCGATTATCTCGTTGCTCATTCGAGCGTGGCGGCAGCGCAGTTCCGGGTTTTGTTTGAGCAGATCAAGCGCATCGCGCATTTGCCCAATGCCTCCGATATTTCGCGCCACCTTTTGACCAGCCATGATGTCGGCGAGGTCGAACGCAATCTTTGGCACGCCTTGCATGGACCACAGAGCAAATCGGGCGGGCTTGCGGAACCCAAACCGGCGACAAAGAAGAAGAAAAAGCCGCCAGAGCCGGAACCCTCACCTAGCTGAGGACGAGATGAAGAGGGCGCCCTTAAGGGCGCCTTTTTTCTTTGGAGCTCTGTCGAAAGCTTGACCGCCAAAGGCTTGTCCACCACGCCCCGCCAAGGCAAAATAGCTTTCTAGAACAGAACCAAAACGACCCCGGAGGACGCCAGATGAAGAAGCTTTTTGCATTGGGGAGCCTTGTCGCCCTTGGCCTCGCCCTCGCGCAAGGCATGGCCCATGCGCAATCGGGTAAAGTGACAATCATCACCTCTTACGCCAAGGATGTGACCGACCCCTATAAAAAAGCTTTTGAGAAAGCCAATCCCGGTATCACGCTCGACATTCAAAACCGCAACACCAATTCTGCGGTGAAAATGATTGAGGAAACCAAATCTAATAATCAAGTTGATTTGATGTGGGCGTCAGCGCCTGATGCTTTTGAAGTTTTGAAATCTAAAAATCTGCTGATGAAATATCAGCCCAAAGCAAAAGATATTGCAGAAAAAGTCGGCGCCTTCCCGATCAATGATAAGGATGGAACCTATTTTGGCTTCGCCGCTTCCGGCTATGGCATTATGTGGAATGAACGTTATGCGCGCGCCAATAAATTACCAGATCCGAAAGAATGGCAAGATCTCGCAAAACCTATTTTCTTCGATCATGTCTCCATTGCTGCCCCCTCACGTTCGGGCACAACACATCTGACCATTGAAGCCATTTTGCAAGGCGAAGGTTGGGACAAGGGCTGGCGCACCATCAAAGAAATGGGCGGCAATTTCCGTCAAGTGACAGAGCGCTCCTTTGGTGTACCGGAAGCGGTTAATTCCGGCCAAGTGGGCGCTGGCATTGTCATTGACTTCTTCGCCTTCTCTGCACAAGCCGCCAATTTTCCCGTGAAATTTGTCTATCCAAGTGTCTCAACTGTCGTGCCCGCCAATATTGCCATTGTCACCAA
The DNA here is from genome assembly GCA_963923195.1 of uncultured Hyphomicrobiales bacterium. Lineage (GTDB taxonomy): Bacteria > Pseudomonadota > Alphaproteobacteria > Rhizobiales > Beijerinckiaceae > Terripilifer. The sequence continues at coordinate 4,932 of CAWUNF010000115.1, forward strand.
TCCGCCCAACCGTGCAGGTGCTGAGGCTTTCTTGGAATATGTGCTCTCACCCGAGGGCCAAGAAATTCTGCTTGATCCCGCTATTCGCCGCTTGCCTGTGAATATGAAGACTTATGAGAAAGCACCAAAAGATTATCCAAATCCATTTAAAGATCCACAATTCCAAAAGATGATGCTCTTTGATGTCGATAAATCAGAAGCACGCACCGATGCAGTGGATACGCTTTTCGATCAACTCATCACATTCCAACTTGATAATTTAAAAGCGGCCACCAAAGCCATTCATGAGGCTGAAGCGGCTCTCGCCAAGAAAGACAATGCGCAAGCCCGCACTCTGCTGAAAGAAGCGCGCGATCTTGTTGCCGCCATGCCAATTGATGAAAAGAGTGCAGCCTCGCCTGAGATCAAAGGTGCTTTTACAGGCGCGAAAGAAAAGAGCGCGCGCCAATCTGAGCTTGAGCAAAAATGGGCAAGCTTCGGGCGTGATTATTACGCCAAGGCCAAAGCCAAGGCCGAAGAAGCTAGTAAACTCGCAAAATAAGAAAGCCCATCATGGCGGAAAAAACCGCCATGATGCGATGGATTTAAAAACATGACCGCCATTAGTTTTGCTCGGCGCAAATTTGCCTCGGCCACGCCGGGGCAAATGGTTCTTGGCGGCTGCATTCTAATTTTTCTTCTACTCTTTCTGATCTTGCCAGT
>CAWUNF010000116.1:0-5623 GCA_963923195.1 uncultured Hyphomicrobiales bacterium
AAAAGGGGGCAGGATCCCTTCAGGGCGAAGTGTTGCAAATATGCTTTCCAAGGCTTTTCAGAAAGCCCAATGCGGCTGAAAATCCATCAAAAACAATAATTTAGGATTTTATCAGCGCGTCCGCCCCAAGCGCTTTGGGCGCTTGCGCCTTGCATTAAATTTTCGTCACGTTCTTGTCAGAGGGTCATGAGCGGCCGGAATCTATCCGCAGAGCCTCTTCCAGAGCGGCCAATTCGGGCGGCAGGGCGCTTTCAAATTCGAGCTCTTCGCCCGTAATCGGGTGCTCGAAGCCAAGCCGCGCGGCATGGAGTGCTTGGCGGGCGCCAAGTTTGGCGAGTGCGGCTTTGGTGGCCTCGCCCAAATGCAGAGCCTTTGTTTTAAAGCCCGCACCATAAACAGCATCTGCCAAAAGCGGATGGCCGATATGGGCCATGTGGACGCGGATTTGATGCGTGCGCCCCGTTTCCAATTGGCAGGCGATCAATGACACATCGCTCGTGCCAGAAGTGAAGCTTTCTTGCAGCTCCCAATGGGTAATGGCTTCGCGTGCATCTTCACGATGCGACACAGACATTTTTTCACGATGATGCGGATGGCGCCCAAGTGCTGCTTCCACCATGCCGCTTTTGCGATCCATGCTTCCCCAGACAAAAGCAACATATTCGCGGATCAGCGACAATGTGCGGCCGTGATCGGCAAAAAGTGCAGAAAGTCCCTGATGCGCCGCATCTGTTTTGGCCACAACCAGCAGACCTGATGTGTCTTTGTCGATGCGATGAACAATGCCGGGGCGTTTGACGCCACCAATGCCAGACAGGCTTTCGCCGCAATGGGCGATGAGCGCATTCACAAGCGTGCCAGTCTCATGGCCGCTGGCTGGATGCACAACAAGACCTGCAGGCTTGTCGATGACGATGAGATGCTCGTCTTCAAAGACAATGGTGAGCGGGATATTTTCAGCTTGCGGAATGGCTGGCGTTGCGGCTGGCACATCCACGTCGATGATCTGTCCGGCTTTCACTTTTGCGCCGGGATCGCTGGCCTGTTTGCCAGCCACGCGCACGCGACCTTCTTCAATCAGCGTGCGAATGCGCGTGCGCGATAAAGCGAGTTGGGCTGCTTCCGCGCGTGCGGCCAAAGCGCGGTCGAGACGCTGGCCTGCTTCCTCTTGCGTGATCTCATAGGACAGCGTGCCCTCTTGCGGCGTGTGCAGGGGCAGGGCGGCAGGTTTTGGGGTTTCGGTCTCTTCCGTCTCCAAAGGCCCGAAGAGGCCCATTTGGTGGCGGCGTTTTGCATATTGGTTCATGGGGCAGGCCATAGCACGATTGGCCAAATCCTCCTAAACAGAAGCTATGTCGAACAAGCCCCCCAAATCAGTTGCTGTGATTGGCGCCGGGCCTGCGGGCCTCATGGCTGCGCAGGAATTGGCCCGTGCAGGCGTCGCCGTGTCGATTTTCGACCGCATGCCATCGCCTGCGCGCAAATTTCTCATGGCCGGGCGCGGCGGGCTCAATCTCACCCATACAGAGCCGCTTGATCTGTTTCTGTCGCGCTATGGCGATGCGGCCGCGCATCTTGCCCCCATCATCCATGCTTTCACGCCCGACATGCTGCGCGCGTGGAGTGCAGATTTCGGCGAGCCAACTTTTGCAGGTTCGAGTGGTCGCGTATTTCCAAAAAGTTTTAAAGCCTCGCCTTTATTGCGCGCTTGGTTGCGCCATTTAGATGGTTTGGGTGTGCGCCTTTATACGCGCCATTCTTTTGCAGGCTTTGATGATAAGGGCGTGCCGATCCTCATGGATGAAACAGGCGCGCGCATCACAAAGACCTTTGATGCCACGATCTTTGCGCTGGGTGGCGCATCATGGCCAAAGCTTGGATCAGATGCGCATTGGTGTGCCGCTTTTCGTGCGCAGGGTTTTAAGCTGCGTGATTTTGTGCCCGCCAATTGCGGTTTTGATGTTGCATGGTCAGAACATTTCATCTCGCGCTTTGCGGGCGAGCCGATGAAATCTGTGCGGCTTGCTTTTGATGGGCATGAGACGCGCGGCGAAGTGATGATTGCGCAAACGGGTCTTGAGGGTGGCGGCATTTATGCGCTGTCAGCGCATGTGCGGGAGGCCATTGCGCGTGATGGCTTTGCACAAGTGCACATGGATTTGCGCCCCGATGTGGCGCTTGATGATTTGGCTTCGCGTTTGGCACGTCCGCGCGGCGCGCAATCTCTCGCCTCGCATTTGCGCAAAGCAGCGGGCTTGTCGCCTGTGGCTTCTGCTCTCTTGCGCGAAGTGCAACGCGATTTGCCCGATGATGCGCTGGCCCTTGCGCAATTGATCAAAAGCCTGCCCTTGCGTTTGGATGCGCCGCGCCCTTTGGCGCGGGCTATTTCATCAGCCGGGGGGCTCATCTGGGATGAGGTGGATGCGGGGCTGATGCTGCGCCAAAGGCCGGGGCTTTTTGCCTGTGGTGAAATGCTCGATTGGGAAGCGCCGACCGGCGGCTATCTCTTGCAGGCTTGTTTTGCAACGGGCTTTGTGGCGGGCCGTGCGGCGGCGCGCTATGTCAGTCCATGACCACGACTTGAGCAGGGCTTGGCCTTTTCCGCCAATGCCGCTCTAATGGGTCAAAGATGAAAACAAACGGGATGGGTTTCTGCGTGAATTCTCTGGAGCGCATGATTGTCATTCTCGATCTCTTTGAAGGAGATCGTTTGGAATGGACGCTGGAAGATATGCAGGCGCGCCTCGGCTATACGCGCTCAACCCTCTATCGCTATTTGAAAGTGCTGACCGATACGGGTCTGCTCACCTCTTTGCCTGAAGTTGGCTATACTTTGGGACCGCGCATTGCGGAGCTTGATTATTCGATGCGCGAGCGTGATCCGCTGATTTCAGCCAGCCGCCCGGTGATGGCAGAACTCGTTTCAGACTTACCGGGCATTGCGCTTTTGTGTCGGCGTTATCGCAATCGCGTGTTGTGCGTGCATCAAGAGCAGGGCACAGCGTCTTTCCAATCGAATTATGAGCGGGGCGCTGCGCGTCCGCTTTTTCAAGGGGCGGCATCGCGCATCATTCTGGCCTATCTGCCCTCGGCGCAAGTGCGCAAGATTTTTGAAAGTGATGAAGCAGCCGTGCGCCAAGCGGGGCTTGGTGAGAATTTAAATGAATTGCGCGCGCATTTGCGCGCCATGCGGCAGGCGGGTTTTGACAAGACCGAGAGCCAAGTGACGCGTGGCGTGACAGGTGTGGCCGCGCCCATCTTCGACCGGCGCAATAATGTTTTGGGCTCTTTGAGCCTGACGCTTGGCGAAGACCATCTTGCACCTGAGCGCCTCTCTCAGGTGGCAGTGCGCGTCATGACTTGCGCCAGCATTGTCACCCGCGCCATTGCCCGCCATACAAGCGATCCTCTGGGAGAATCCCCCCAAATAATGCTGGCACGAGGGGGGACCAGTGCGGGCTAAAAGCCCGCTTTTTTGCCGCCAGACTGTGGTCAGCGCCGCTTGAAACCTGTATGAAAACAGGTGACGGACCCTCGAAAACCAAAAGGGGGCCGCAGATATTTAAGACTGACGCAAGCAGCGGAGGACACGCGATGACTGATATCAGTCAATTGAAGGAAGAACTCGTCACGGCGAACCATATTCTCGCCCATCATCATGTCGTCGATTCCTTCGGCCATATTTCCGTCCGCCATCCTAACAATCCCAATCATTTCTTCATGTCGCGCGCGCGTGCGCCAGCTTGCACGGAAGAAAATGACATTATGGAATTCACGCTGGAGGGAAAGGTCATCGGCCATGAGCCGGGAAAACCTTATTCTGAGCGTTTCATTCACGGCGCGATTTTGGAAGCACGTCCCGATGTAATGTGCGTTGTGCATAATCACAGCCCGAATGTCGTGCCCTTCACGGTGACGGGCCGCAAGATGCGCCCGATCATGCATATGTGCGCGCCCATTGGCACCGACATTCCGAACTGGGATATCGGCCACAAATTTGGTTATGAAACGAACCTGCTCGTGACCTCAATGGATATGGGCCGCGATCTTGCAAAGACCTTGGGCCATCGCACCGTGTCGCTGATGCGCGGTCATGGTTCGGTTGTGGTCGGTCGTTCGATCCGCGAAACCGTCTTCACGTCCGTCTATATGGAAATCAATGCGGAAATGCTTATCAAAGCGCTGCAGATGGGCGAAGTTGAATATATGCATGACGGTGAAGTGGCGACCAATACCAAAGGCCGCGCCGGCTTCACATGGGAACGCGGTTGGGAAAATTGGTGCCGCGAAGTGAACCGTCCTTATCGCGCGCAGAGCTGGGATATGGGTCCGGGCTTCTCGCGGACTGATCCGACGCTTTAAGTCAAAGAAACAGTCCGTCATTGCGAGCTTGAGCAGAAGCAATCCAGAATAAAAAAAGAGCTGGATTGCTTCGTCGCTTGAGCTCCTCGCAATGACGGGACTTAACAAGAGGAGAGGAAACATGACACAATCTCTGAAGGCCCTTCTTCTCGCTGGCGCTGCGATTATTCTCGCGCAAGCTGTGCAGGCTGCTGACAAAGTGTCCATCGCTGTTGTGAATGCCTCGAGCGATGCGGCGCTCTTCATTGCCGATGCCAAGGGCTATTACAAAGCTGAAGGCATTGAAGCTGAATTCGTCTCGTTTGATACGGGCGCGAAAATGGTGGCGCCTTTGGGTGCGGGCCAATTGGATATTGGTGGCGGCGCAGCCTCTGCCGGTCTTTACAATGCGGTTGATCGCGGCATTAAAATCAAGATCGTCGCTGACAAAGCGCATAATGTGAAAGGCGCTGGTTTCCAGGCTTTCATGGTGCGCAAAGATCTCATTGAAACGGGCAAGGTGAAGAGCTTTGCTGATCTCAAGGGCATGAAGGTTGCGATCACCGGTGCTGGTGGGTCTGATGCTTCCGTACTCAATGAAGCGATGAAGAGCGTGGGTCTCTCTTACAATGATGTCGAGAAGGTCTATCTCGGCTTCCCGCAACATGCAGTTGCTTTCCAGAACAGCGCGATTGCTGCGAGCATTTCGACAGAGCCGACGGTATCGAAGATTGTCGAGCTGGGTGCAGCCGTGCGCTATAAGGGCAATGATGAATTCTATCCGAATGCCCAGACAGCAACGATTTTGATGTCAGGTGATTTTGCGGAAAAGCGTCCAGAAGTCGCCAAGCGTTTCATGAAAGCCTATTTGCGCGCTGTGCGTGAATTTAATGCGTCCATTGTCAATGGTCGCATTGCGGGTCCGGGCGCTGATGAAATGGTGAAGATTCTGGCAAAATATTCAGTCATCAAGGATGAACCGACATTGCGCTCCATGATCGTTCACGGCACGGATCCGGACGGCAAGTTGAATGTCGAAAGCCTCAAGAAGGATCTCGCTTTCTTCAAAGAGCAGGGCGATGTGACGGGCAAGGTCACGGTCGATCAGGTTGTCGATGAAAGCTTCATCCAGGCGGCTGTCAAAGAACTCGGCCCGGCCAAGCGCTGAGCTTGCTTCTCTGTACAAAATGAAAGGCGTCCTTCGGGGCGCCTTTTTTATTCACCCACCTCGTTATTGCCTGTCTCTTATACACATCTCCGAGCCCACGAGACCAGAGAGGAT